>NZ_AP021888.1:330000-630000 GCF_011398155.1 Thiosulfativibrio zosterae | reverse complement strand
GTGATTTTGTCAGCATATAAAATGGCTTTTCCTTGCACATTACGAGCAGCTCGGCCAATGGTTTGAATTAGCGAACGCTCGGAGCGCAAAAAACCTTCCTTATCCGCATCTAAAATGGCGACCAAAGAAACCTCGGGAATATCCAACCCTTCTCGCAACAAGTTAATCCCCACCAACACATCAAACTCGCCCAAGCGCAAATCTCGAATGATCTCAATACGCTCAACCGTATCGATATCCGAATGTAAATAACGCACCCGTACATTGTGGTCTTCAAGGTATTCGGTGAGATTTTCCGCCATGCGTTTGGTCAAAGTGGTGACCAAAACCCGTTCGTTTTTATCGGCGCGAATACGCACCTCGCCCAACAAGTCATCCACCTGCGTTAAGGCTGGGCGCACCTCAATTTCTGGGTCTAACAATCCGGTAGGACGGACGACCTGTTCAACAATCGTGGCATTTTGTTCAGCTTCATAATTGCCCGGGGTGGCTGATACAAATAAGGTTTGCGGCATAATGGCTTCAAACTCATCAAATTTCAGCGGTCGATTATCCATCGCCGAAGGCAATCTAAATCCATAGGTGACTAAGTTTTCTTTACGAGAACGGTCGCCTTTATACATCCCACCAATTTGCGGAATGGTGACATGGCTTTCATCGATTACCATCAAGGCGTTTTTAGGTAAATAATCCAATAAGGTTGGTGGTGGCGAACCCGCTGGGCGCCCTGATAAATATCGGGAATAGTTTTCAATCCCGGTGCAATAGCCCAGCTCTAACATCATTTCAATATCGAGCTTGGTGCGTTCTTCTAAGCGCTGCGCCTCCACCAGCTTAAAATTGGAGCGGAATTCTTCTAAACGAATTTTTAAATCCACTTTCACTTGATCAATGGTTTTTAAAATCTGTTCGCGTGGCGTTACATAATGCGACTTGGGGTAAATGGTCACCCGAGTCGGACGACTGAGAACTTCGCCAGTTAAAGGGTCAAACCACGCAATGCTTTCCACCTCGTCATCAAATAATTCAATGCGCACCGCATATTGTTCAGCTTCTGCTGGAAACACATCGATCACATCTCCACGCACTCTAAAGTGGCCGCGCCATAATTCAATGTCATTACGGGTATATTGCATATTGATGAGTTGCGCTAATAAATCACGCTGCTTAACCTTATCCCCCAAACGCATCTGCAAAATCATTTTGAGATATTGATCAGGATCACCCAACCCATAAATGGCCGATACCGTGGCAATCAAAATGACATCTTCACGCTCCAGCAAGGCTTTGGTCGCCGATAAACGCAACTGTTCTATCTGCTCATTCACTGACGAGTCTTTGGCGATATAGGTGTCAGATGCTGGCACATAGGCTTCTGGCTGATAGTAATCATAATAAGACACAAAATATTCCACCGCGTTGTGCGGAAAAAACCCTTTCATTTCGCCATAGAGTTGCGCCGCCAAAGTTTTATTGTGGGCCATGATAATGGTTGGTCTTTGCACCTGTTGAATCACATTGGCAACGGTAAAGGTTTTCCCAGAACCCGTCACCCCTAGCAGGGTTTGAAAAGCCTCGCCAGACTCTAGCCCATCGACCAATTCTTTGATGGCCGTCGGCTGATCGCCAGCCGGTTGATACTGTGAAACTAATTGAAATTTTTTAGTCATGATTGATCTTTGTTGAAGGTTTTTCAAATAACTGTCATTTATCTTGCCCTTTATTTCAGAATTAAGGCAATAAGTGAATTTTATTTAGTCAGAAAACAGAGTAGAATAATGTGCAATATTTTATCAAAATTCAGTGAGTTAAATCGTTTATGTCCCGCCTATCGCAACGCGTCAATCGAGTTCAGCCTTCTCTAACCCTCGTTATCACGGCCAAAGCTGCCGAACTGCGCCGTCAAGGCAAGGATGTGGTCAGCCTTGGTGCTGGCGAACCTGACTTTGATACCCCAGACCATATTAAAGCGGCAGGTATCAAAGCCATTCAAACTGGCCAAACCCGTTATACCGCGGTGGATGGTATCCCCGAACTCAAAGAAGCCATCCGCGCCAAGTTTAAGCGTGACAACCATCTTGATTACGAAATGAATCAAATATTGGTGTCTTCAGGCGGCAAACAAAGCTTTTACAACCTATGCCAAGCCGCTTTAAACGATGGGGATGAAGTTATTATTCCTGCGCCTTATTGGGTTTCTTACCCAGATATGGCTTTGTTGGCCGGTGGCGTTCCGGTGATTATTGAAGCGGGCATTGAACAAGGTTTTAAAATTACTGCGCAACAACTCAGTGATGCCATTACCGCAAAAACACGCATGGTAGTGATTAACAGCCCCTCAAACCCGACTGGGGCGATTTATACCCCTGAAGAATTAAAATCCTTAGGCGAAGTCCTCAAAAAACACCCTGACATTTTGATTGCCTCTGATGATATGTATGAACACATCCAATTAGGCGATTTAAAATTTACCAACATTTTAGAAGTGTGCCCTGAATTTTATGAACGCACCATCGTGCTAAATGGTGTTTCCAAGGCTTACTCTATGACAGGCTGGCGTATTGGCTATGCCGGCGGGCCTAAAGATATTATTGCGGGTATGCGTACCGTGCAATCACAAAGCACCTCCAACCCCTGCTCTATTTCACAGGTGGCGGCCACTGAAGCTTTGAATGGTTCTCAAGACTGTATTCAAGTGATGTTAACTGAGTTTAAAAAACGCCATACCTTTGTGGTAGAGCGCATTAACCAAATCAAGGGCTTTCAATGCATTCCTGCTGATGGGGCTTTTTATGCGTTTTTCAATATTGAAGAGGCCATGAAAATCAAAGGCATCCCCACAGACGCTGAGTTTGCAGAACGCATTTTAGAAGAGCAATTGGTCGCTTTGGTTCCTGGCTCTGGTTTTGGTGCGGATGACCATTTACGAATTTCTTTTGCCACCAGCATGGAAAACTTAATTGAAGCCTTTAATCGTATTGAAGCCTTCATGAACGCTTAAAAGTAAAAACCTGCCAACATTAAAAAACCGCTTTGAGCGGTTTTTTAATGTCTGCAATTTACGGCTCATTTCTAACTCTTAAAAAAACCGGAAACCTTGGATTACCTTTTTCTGTCAGTCCGTAGAATTTAAAGGTCACAAAACTGTCCACTTCTGGTGGTTGATTTCTTTGTGCATCACTAAATCCAGACCCTATTTTGATGACTTTTCCATCCGCCATTTCACACTCTACTGCACCCATTTTGCCCTCAAATTTACCCAGGCCTGGTAAAATTTGTACCACTTTGCATTCCGCATCTTGATAAGCCTTTACTTTCAGCACACTGTTTAAGCGACCAGTTTGATACGGCTGACGCCCATCACGCACCACCAAACCTTCGCCGCCTTTTGACGTCACTTCTGCCAAGGCCTGCAATACCTCTGAGCGGCTTTGCACAGGGATTTGTTCAATGATTCGCAGCTTGGGTGCATTGTGTAATTGTAAAAAATCTTTCAACACTTGAAGCCTTGCCAATAAACCGCCCGACTGATTCGGCACCTCAAAAATCTGATAAGTAATTTGCTGCCAACCTTTGTCTGGCTGGTTTTTACGAACGATCGACACAATATTTTCAAAGTCGGCACGCTGCGTCCATAATTCACCATCCAAAGCAAACGGCGGCAAGCGTTGCAAAAATTCTTCTGGTGCATGAATCTCATTGCCTTGGCGGGTCACTAATTTGTGTCCATCCCAAAGTGCGCGCACGCCATCGAGTTTCTCACTCATCAGCCATCCTTGAATGTTCTGCGAGCCATCATAGGTTTTAAGCAGCATCACCTCTGGCTTGTCTGCCCATAGATTGCCACTCAATAAAACTAAACTTAATAGCCACCAGGCTCTCATGCATCAGTTTCCTTAAGTTCCAATAAACGCTGATAAACCACTTTCTTTTTAATTTGATAAAAATCTGCCACGATCTCGGAGATTTGTTTCACAGGCAAACCTTGCGCTAAACAAATTTTTGCCAAGTTATCAAACTCAATGATTTCATCGGCATCTTTGCTATCGCCAGCGACCATCACCACAAACTCGCCGCGCTGCCAGTCAACATTTTCTTCAAATTGCACAATCACTTCGGCAAAAGTCCCTGAGACAAAACGCTCAAATTGTTTAGTCAATTCTTTGGCCACCGTGACCAAACGCGCTTCACCAAACGCTGATGCCATGGCGGCTAATGAATCCATTAATCGATGGGTCGATTCATAAAAAACTAAGGTGCGGGGTTCATGCACCAGGCTTTGCAAAACGGCCAAACGCTTAGGCGCTTTAGCCGGCAAAAAGCCTTCAAAACTAAAACGATCGGTCGGCATACCCGCTGCACACAAAGCAGTAATCATGGCAGAAGGCCCAGGTACGGGGGTGACTCGCACGCCAGAATCGCGTAACAAACTCACCAAATGATACCCTGGGTCACTGATGAGTGGCGTACCCGCATCCGAAATTAAAGCCCCCGATTCACCGGCTTGCAACTTAGCTAATAATTGCTGACTGCGTTCCTGCTCATTAAAATCATGCAAACTGATCAAACGGGTATTAATGCCAAAATGCTGGCATAACTTTTTGGAATGACGGGTATCTTCAGCGGCAATCCAATCCACACTTTCTAATACCTGAAGAGCGCGTTGCGTGATGTCTTGCAAATTGCCAATCGGCGTTGCGACCACAAAGAGTTGGCCAAATTTTTCTGCGTGCATAGAGTTGTCCGGTGGCGTTAAGGTCATTCATTTGCCTTTGATTTATAGGTGTTTCAGTTAAATATTTGACTATAATAATGTCTCATAATGATTTAGGCTAATTTATTCATGAATGTTCGTTTGCAGTTTTCAACACTGAAATTCCAATTCATCTGGTTTACCCCTTTCTTGCTTGTGCTGATGAGCTTGTTGCACGGCTGCTCCACACCCAGTGTTGAGTCACCAAAAGACACAACCGCCAATCGCGTCACCACCGAAGAAACGCCAGCGCCCACCACCCAACTCTCGCGTCAAGCGATGTTACAAGCCGACATTCGTGATGCGCAACAAGCCAATAATTGGGCAAGATGGCTCAACCTGTCTGAAAGCCTGTGGCAAGAAGTCGATGCATCTCAGCAATTAGCCATTGAATATCAAATTTATCAAACGCTAAAAGACCTTCCTCAAGAAACCCTGCAAGCGCTTCAAGCGGAAGCGCTCTTAACCCATAACTCAGACATGCTAGACTGGTTGAGTTTTGTAGAGGTGCAAAAGCGCCCCAAAGTTTGGCGCAATACAGGCTATGAAGACCTTGCCAACTTTAATTCAGAGGGTATTTTCTTACAGCACTTAATTCCACAACTCAAACTGCATCAAAAGGCTGTCTTACTGCCGCATAAAGTCGCGGTGCTTTTGCCCTTCAAAGGCCCTTATGCCAAAATTTCAGAGCAAATTCGCAATGGCATTTTAAAATATCAATTTGCTCAAGCCCCAAAATTAACCCTGGCTTTTTATGACTCTTCTGATGTCAATGAAGTGCTCAAAACTTCTAAACAAGCCTTGCAAGACGGGGCCGATACCATTTTAGGGCCTTTAACCAAGGAAGCGATTGCTGAGTTGTCCAATCAAATCGACCCAACTCAGGCTAAGCAAATTTGGGCGCTTAATACCGTCAACAACACTCCTTTTAAACAAATGGGGTTTGGTAGCTCAACAGAAGCCTTACAAATTGTGCAACAGCTTAGCTACCGCGGACACAAATCAATTAGCCTACTGACCAGCGATGCGGCCAGTGACAGTAAATTGGCAGAACAAATTCAGCAGGCCTGGTTATTATTGGACGAAAATCATCAAGTCACTTTAAACACCTTTGCTGAAAAACGCCCTAACTTGCGTAAAGCCTTAGGGGACGCGATTAATGAAAGCCAAAGCCAATCGCGGGTGAATAACCTCAACTGGTTACTGCAAGAAAAACTCGAATTCACGCCACGCCCTCGTCAAGATTTAGATGCGCTGGTGGTATTGTCTGATGCGCAAACTTTGGCGGTGTTTAAACCTCAAATGAAGTTTTTTGAATTGTCTTTGCCACTCTATGCCAGTTCAAAATTAACACCAACCCATTTTAGTGATACGCCTCCGCTGAAAGATTTACAAGGAGTTATCTTCCCCACTATGAGTGTCGCTATCGCATCTAACCCTTCCGAGAATAGGGTACAAACCCCTTTTGAGGCTTTTGGATGGGACAGCTTGCAAACCCTACTCAAACAAGACAGCTTTGCCCCGGATTTGTGTTTGAACACCGGCAAAACCGGACGACTTTATTTTGATGAAGATACCCAAAGAGTGGATAGAGAATTGGTGTGGGCAACCTACAACAGCAAGGGAAAACCTATCGCTTTGCCAGCACCTAAACCAGTTTACAATATCGAAGACTTGGTGAACCCGATGCCAGAAAATGCGCTCAACTCGGCACAACCTATAGAACAAGATCCTGCATTAAAACCAGTCGGAAATGCACCCGTTCAAGTGATTCCCATCAATAAACGCTCCAGTGCTAGCTTTTGAATTGGTTTAACTCGTTTAAAAAAACAGCCCTTGCAAGCAAAAAAGGGGCTCAGCAAGAAACTTTAGCCGCCCATTATCTTCAAGAGCAAGGTCTTAAAATCCTTGCTCAAAATTTTACCGCCAAAGGCTGTGAAATAGATTTAATTGCACTCTCTGAAGCGCATCAACGCTTGCACTTTATTGAAGTGAAAGCGCGCCAAAACAGTCAATTTGGACACCCCGCAGAATTTGTGAATAGCGCCAAACAACAGCGTATAACCCACTGCGCCCAGCACTTTTTACAACAACATCCTCAATACCTAAACCACAGTATGCAATTTGATGTGATGACTTTTTTAGGCGATTTTCCATCACAAAAGTTGGAATGGTTACAAAATGCGTTTGGTGGACTTTAAAATATAACTTCCTTTTTTTAATTCCATTTTTATATCCTCATATCAAAAATACTTATCCGTTTTATCAATATTTTTGAATGTCTTTAAAGCCCAATTGAGTCTAACATCTAATCTTGTTCACCTAGAAAGAGTGAGGATTTATAGCTCACCTAAATGGATTGGACACCTAATTGGAGATACCTATGAAGAAATTTAACCTGCGTCACTTATTGGCAAGTGCTGTTATTGGTGGCCTTTTGTTTTCAACTTCAGCCTATGCTGGCGCCCCTTCACCACAAACGGTTCAAGGCGCGACCACGGTCGATGCAGCTCATGCTAAGAAACTTTGGCAAGATGGCGCTGTATTTTTAGATACGCGTAAGCAAGCGGATTGGGATGCAGGACACATTCCAGAAGCCATTCATGCTGATCGTAAAAACCACGATGTTTACAATCAAGCAGCCATTGAAACGCAAATTCCTAAATCTAGCGCAGTGGTTTCTTATTGCAACGGTGAAGATTGCTTACGCTCTTCAGAAACCGCAGAAGATTTGGTGCATTGGGGTTATGGCAAAGTCTATTACTTCCGTGATGGCTTCCCAGCTTGGAAATCAGCCGGCAACCCTCTAGAGTAAAACACATTAAAATCAGTAGGCATCTTGCCTACTGATGGTTGCATGACTCTGTTATACCCAACTAAAGAAGACAAAGATGACCTTAAAACTCAAAATGATTATTGGAAGCATCACTTCCATCTTGATCACCAGTACGCTATTTGCATTCCTTTTTATATACACTTCTAATGTTAACAAAAACTATGTTTACGATATTGGTAGCACAGGAACTCAAGCCTTAATCAATTCTGCCACTTTAAGACTCTCCGAAAACCTCAGTACTGAAATTACTGAAGTCACCCGCAATAAAAACTTAAAAAATGCCATTTCATCTGCGAATAGTAATGTTGTAGAAAATGAAATCGCTCCCTATTTAAATCGCTTGAAAGCCAGCAATATCGCAAGCGATATTATCGTCACTGATAAAAACAAAACCATTTTATATGCCAACGATGCCAACTTAATTGGCAAGATTGATGCATCACCGCTTATTGACACCGCCATGCAAGACGTTAAAAACACCACCGGTCTTGAACTGGACTCAGCAGGCATTGTTACCGTGCGTTTGGTCATCCCAATTAACTCGCGTGGACAAATCAAAGGCACGGTTATTTTGGTTAAAAACTTTGGTGATGTTCTGCCCTTTTTATCTGAAATTTCCAATGCCAATATGGCACTTTATAATTTAAAAGATGGCAGTCAAATTGCCACGACTCAAGCAGATTATTTCAAAGCCATTCAAAACCCTATGGATTTGATTGATGACCAAATTACTTTGGACAACAACATTTACCATGCCATAGGTGTTTATATATCAGATAAAAGTGGCAAAAAACTCGCCAAGCTGGTCACGTTAACGGAAAGCACGCAAGTCATTACGCAATACAATCAAGCCGTTGATACCGGCATCATTATGATGATTTTGTGGCTCATTTTTGCTGCATTCATTGCCCATTTTTGGATAGGCAAAACCTTAAGACCGCTCAACGAAATGGTCGATGTGGCTAAAGACATCGTTAATACAGGACATATGAATGCCAATATCACACATCTTAGCAATGATGAAATCGGCCAAATGGGTCAAGCCTTTAATGCCCTTCTGATGAACATTCAAACCGCCATCGGCGAGGCCAATGCGGTGGTGGGTGCCATTTCACATGGTGAGTTTGATAAGCGTATCACTTCAGAATTTAAAGGAGATTTAAACACGCTTAAAGAAGGCGTGAATGGCTCCGCAGAATCAGTAGCGTTTACCATGCAAGAATTGGGTAAAGTCATGACCAGTATTTCGGAGGGGCAATTTACCGTAACCCTTAACGACCAGGTAAAAGGCGTATTTAAAACCCTCGTACAAGATGCGCTCAATGCGCTTAGCACCACCATCAGCAGTATCAATGATGTGATGGCGCAAATGCAGCAAGGCAAATTTCAACACCGCGTCAATGTGGAAGCCAAAGGGGATTTGCTGCAGCTTAAAAATGGCATCAACCATTCTATGGCAACGCTCGACGACACCATTAAAGATATTATTCGTATTGTCATTGCGCAATCTGAAGGTGATTTAACCCAAACCATCACAGCCAATTACCAAGGCGATTTAGGGCAACTGAAAGATGCCATCAACACCACCGCCATCAAACTCATTCAAGTGGTTTCTCAAGCAGTGGATGCTTCCAACATCGTCAGCAGTGCCGCACAAGAAGTGTCCGAAAGTTCGAATAGCTTAAGTCAAAAAATGCAACAACAAGCCGCCGCGATTGAAGAAACCTCCGCCACCATGAATGAGATGAACTCACAAGTACAAGGCAACACTCAAAATGCCATGCAAGCCACCGATGAGGCCAAACAGGTTCAGCACAAAACCAATGAGGGCGCAAAAGTGATGCAACAAACCATAGTTGCCATGAATGCCATTCAAGAATCCAGTGCTAAAATTGCAGATATTGTTTCTTTGATTGATGGCATTGCCTTTCAAACCAACCTATTGGCGCTAAACGCTGCGGTAGAAGCCGCGCGTGCTGGTGAACAAGGCCGAGGTTTTGCTGTGGTTGCGGGTGAAGTGCGTTCTTTGGCACAAAAATCGGCAGATGCCGCCAAAGACATCAAAACCTTAATTGATGAAAGCGTCAATCGTATTCAACAAGGTACAAAATTGGCATCGCATTCTGGGGATATGTTAGAAGAAATTAACCAAGCAATCAGCACCATGACTCAACGCATCACCGATATTGCCAATGCTTCTCGCGAGCAAGCAGAAGGCATTGAACAGGTACATCAAGCCATTACTCAAATTGACCGCGTCACTCAACAAAACGCTCATTTGGTTGAACAAACTTCTGTCGCCTCCGACAGCATGACTCAACAATCTGGGTTACTGAAAGACGAAATGGACTTCTTCAATACCGGCCGAAACAGTTCTGCTCATTCGATTAGAAGACTGGGATTTAAATAAAAGCCAAAAGCCGCTTAAATTTAACCAGGCCTGGTCATTTTTAGCGGCTTTTTGGTGTTTTAAGGCTTTTCTACCACGATGCGCGTAAAGCGATCATTTCTAAATTGAGTGCGTTCAATCACTTTAAACCCGCCCAGTGTCAACATAAATTCTATGTCTTCTGGATGGTAGCGATTGTGTTCTAAGAAATGTTCAAACGCATCTTCTAAGTCTGCCACACTCGTGTCGTCACCCCAAACTTGGGTATCTGTGTAGCGGTGCTGCAAATAATCCGCTAAGGGTTGGCGTACCACATCAATAATACACAAACGCCCGCCCGGCTTTAGCCAGTGAAAGGCTGCTTTAAACATTTTGATGGGCTGTGTTAATTCATGCACCACCATATTCGCCATCACCATGGCCACACTGTTGGCAACAATGGGTGCATCTGCTGACACATCTGGCTGATTTAAGTCATCGACGATGATTTGCGCATTAGCGGGCAAAACCAAAGGCGCTTCTAACATATAGGGAGCCGCTTCAATGCCGATGACCGATGAACTGGGATAACGCGTTGCGCAATCTCGCACAAATTGCCCAATGCCCGCCCCCAAATCGACTATGCCATCGCCTGCTTGATAATGCGTCGCAACGGTGCTTTGCCAAAATGCCCAAAAATCCGCATCATGTCGATTCTCATAACTGTTGGTAATCATCTGACGCGCATGAAACCCATTGCCACCATGATGCTTCAAAATTTGCGCTTGGGTCTTGGCAATTTCCAGCTTATGCTCACTCATATTTGTCATGTAAAACTCCTAAAACTTCTATGACTTCTAAAACTCAACCCATTCATTGAGGGCGGTAAAATATAACACCCACTGTTGCGGGCGATTTTCTAATTGATTAAATAATGCGCCATAACGCGCTAACTGCGGCTCATAATGCTCAAGCTGCCCAGCAATAAAGGCTTCGCGAGTTTGTCCTTCGGGCAAAGCAGCGGTTTTATAATCTAAAATCCAGCGTTTACCTGACTCATCCACCCAAGTGCGATCCACGATATGGTTTTGTTGCGCTTCATCTGGCATTAACCGAGAACTTAATGCCAACTCACTGGCCGCTTCAGGGTGCTGGTCACTCAACGCCCAGCGACATTTTTCATGGGACAAAGCATTTGTTAAAGACCCTTCCACGGCGTGTAAGGCCGTTTGAATTTGCGCCTGAGACAACCCTTCTTGAGCCAGCCAGTGACCATAAACCCCATGCCTTTTTGCCAACCACTGCTCAATCGCTGTGGACGATAACTCGGGCATTAAATTGGGTTTCTGAGCCAGCAAGTCCAACACCTGATGCACCAAAGTGCCAATCAAGGGTTTGAGAAGATTGTCTGGTGACTGGCTAGGCGCGACTACAGAATTTTCTGAGCTGGCTTCTGGCGTTTTGGCTGGGTGCGCTAAGGGCTGAAGGTTTGGCAATAAATCGGTAAACTTGGCACGATTATCCTCTAAGCGCAGTACCTTAGGAATAAAGCCGCTCGCGGTCGCTGCAACTTCTGGCGCTACATAGGTATCTACAAGAGCATCAAATTCTGTTTTGACCACTGGCCACAAAACGCTCAATAAGGAATTGCTGGCTGGGTTCAATTGCACATCGCCCTTGGCATTGGCAACATCTTTGTATTTTGCCGACCCAAATAAATGACACGCCTGTTTAGCACGCGTGACCGCCACATAGAGCAACCGCCCCATTTCATAGGTTTGTTTTTGCGACTCAAAGCCTTTTATCAATTCGGTTAAGGATGACGCACTTTTCCCCCGCTGATGAATCGGCGCCAAAATCAAACGGTCTTCACCCGCTTCATTGGCAAAGCGCAACCACGAAATCAAGCTGGTGTCGTCAGATTTAGGCGGCTTGCCCAAACCGGGCAAAAACACAAAATCGAACTCCAGCCCTTTTGATTTGTGCATGGTCATCAGTTCACATTTGGCACTGTCAATAGACGCGTCCGCCTCCGCATACAAAACTTCTAACGCTTTATCCAAGGCAGCGACATCTAAAATAGCCTGCGACTGTTCAAGACTTTCTAACAATTGCCAATAGGCTTCGACATTTTGCAAGGCACTTGAGTCACCTTCTGGCAAGGTTTGCGGGCCATCCAGCTGTAACCAAACACTGCGAACGCGTTGCACCAAAGACAGATGTGCGCCTGTGTCTAAGGCCTGCTTGAGCACGCCTAATGCCGGGGTTTGCAACTCTGAAGAAACCAAACTTTGCCAAACCGGCGTTTGAAAATAATCATCATTACAGCCCAGCAGCTCATATAGCTGCGCCAAAGACAAGCCAACCAAGGGAGAACGCAGTAAAGCAATCCAAGCGGGTCGATCATTCAGGTGCAATAAAGCGCGGGTTAAGGCCAAAACATCTTGAATTTCTTGGCGCGACGCCAAACCTTCTAACTCCACGGCGCGAAATGGTATTTTTTCATTTTTTAATGCTAGCGCCAAAGGCAATAAATGTGAACGCGAACGCCCTAAAACACCAATCGTTTCGCCTGGCTTTAAGGTTGCATAGACAGATTTTAGTTCTGCCAATACCGCCTGCTTTTCATCGTCCACCGTCCAATTTAAACCCCAATGTCCAACAACTTCGCCTTGCGGCTCATCGTCTTTAAAGGCTTTTACGGTGGCGGCGGTAAATTTGACAGCACCTAATTGAATGTTATCTTGCTTAGGCAATACCTGCGCAAAGGCACTATTAACCCAATGCACCACGCCTGGTTGCGAACGGAAGTTTTCGGTTAAATTTAAAGGCGTTAAAGATACTTGTCCTGCGCCGCCTAAAGACCCCTGCCAAGCCTGCAAAAAGTTACCCACTTCGGCTTCGCGAAAACGGTAAATTGATTGCATTGGATCACCCACAATAAATAGGGTATGCCCATCTTCTTCAGCCCAGCCGGCCGTGAGTTTTTTGAGCAAATCAAACTGCTCAACGCTGGTGTCTTGAAATTCATCAATTAACAAATGTTTGATTTGATAATCCAATTGTTGCGCCAAATCGGTGGGGTTTTCAGCATCCCCCAAAGCATAATTAGCCGCCTGCGCTATCTCAATAAAATCGGCTTGTCCACTTTGCTGAAAATTGAGTTTTAAATGCAAGACCGCACGATTGAGCAGCTCAATCAAAAATGCCAAACTTTGCCATTCTTGTTCTTCATAGTTCGGATTAGGTAGGTTGCGTAAACTATCTAAGGCTTTGGCAGAGGTGTCGGCTTGCAACACATTCAAACTGTCTAACACCGCACAAAAAGCGTCTTTGGCCGCTTTATCTGCCTTGCCCGCGGGAAAACCTTGGTTTTTAGTCACGCCTTTAGGTTTGCGCCAAGTGCCATCATTGGTGAGCATCCAATTGCCTAAAGCACGCCATACCGCAAGGTCATCTAAATCCAAATGCACTCGAACACCGATTAAAATTTCGGCTTCTGCATAGTCGTTATTAAAGGCAAAATCCGCTTGAGTGAGGGCTTCATTTAATAAATCAAAATGATTAGATAACTGCGCCCTTGCCAAACGCGCTTCGCGGTTCACCATATCTGAGAGCGCACTTTCTAAAAAGCGTTTGCCTTCGGTTAAGTCCACGCCAATTAAGTGCTTCATCCATTGATCGCGTTTTTTAAGCATATCCACCAGCAAGTTTTCTGCCTTGTGATAACGCCCATTCACCAACTGCAAAAGCTGCCCAACCGCATCTGTTATGGTGGTGTCTTTAAAGGTGTCGCGCGCTGCTTGACGATAAATTTCGTCATTATTTTGCCCCACGCCCACCTGGGTACCTAAGCGCGATAACAAAGGCATTTGTTGTACCAAATAGCCGTTCATGGAATCGATGGTGCGGATGCGTAACCGATTGGGATTTTTCAATAAATCCCAGCCCTGTTGGGTATTGCGCTGCAAAGCAGCCTGGGACAAATGCCAGGTATTTTGCTCAAACACACTGGCCTCTGGATTTAAGGGTTTTAACGCCAACGCCAAACTTTTAAAAATACGCTCGCGCATTTCGGCGGCGGCTTTTTTGGTAAAGGTCATGGCCACAATTTGCTCAGGGCTGTCCACTTGCGACAACAATGCCAAATAGCGCTGGGTGAGCAACGCAGTTTTACCCGAGCCGGCGGGCGCTTGCACAATAAAAGAGCGCCCTAGATGAATGGCCTCAAACCGTGCTTGACCATCTTGAACTTTTGCATCCACTTGGCAAGCCAAGATGGGGTTAGGTTTTGCAGAATTCAATGGTGTCATTCGCTCACCTCCTCAGTTTCGGATACCCTGCCCAATTGGGCTTTGACCTCTGGCACGCGCAAGGCTAAATAACTGGCCGCAAATTTGATATCGTCATCTTTTTCAAACACCATGGCCGCCTCTCCTTGTTGCACACTCAGCGCCAATTTTTCCACTTCATCTTGTAAATGCTGTAAAAAATCAGACCATACCCAGCCGCTAAACTCACCCTCTTCTTTGCCACTGATTTTGTCAAAGGTTTGCAAACTAAATCCGGTGGTGCGCTTATCAACCAAGCGTTCGTCTTGGTCAAGCAACACATTCATTTTAACGCCATCATCGCTGTGCAAAATGCCATAACCCAAGCCCGCCACATCAGCCGGTTCGGTGAACTTGAGTTTTTGAGCCAGGGCATTCATCGCAAATAAATAAATCGCCAATTGCGGTGCATCAAACCGTTCTGAAGTCAGTCCG
Source organism: Thiosulfativibrio zosterae (assembly GCF_011398155.1). Lineage (NCBI taxonomy): Bacteria > Pseudomonadati > Pseudomonadota > Gammaproteobacteria > Thiotrichales > Piscirickettsiaceae > Thiosulfativibrio > Thiosulfativibrio zosterae. The sequence continues at coordinate 615,277 of NZ_AP021888.1, read as the reverse complement.
TTGATGGAGGCTTTGCCGGTTTTGTAATCTAAAATAATCCAATCGCCATTAACTTCATCAATACGGTCGACCTTAATTTTAAAGCGAATCCCCGCCAACTCAATATCGGTTTCTAACTCGTTATCCAACACCTTAAAAGGCAGGCGTTGTTTCTCTAAATTTAACCAGGCCTGGAGCAATTTTAGGATGCGTTGTGCCTCTAAAGCCAAATATTGCGCATCAAACTGGCCAGCGAGTAAGGTCATTTGGGCTGCAATCAAATCTTGCAGTTGCGCTGTTTGTTGATCTTCGGATAAGGCTAACAGTTGCGTTTGGGTTTTTAATGCTGCCCACAATTGCTCTAAAACCTTGTGAATCAGATTACCCAATTGGGTCGATGGCAAACCCTCTTCAACGCTTTCTAAGGCTTTACTGGCACCCAAGCGATAATCCATAAACGCCATTAAAGGACAGGCATTTTGCGCCGCCAAAATCGCCGTACCGCCTGGGGATTTTTGCCCCAAAGGCACAGGCGGCGCTAGGGCATCCTCCACCCAGCGTTGTGAAAGGGGTTGTTGATACGCCAGTTCTGCAAGCCCTTTAAAATCAGACGGGACTTCTAAGGTTTCAAGCTGCCCAAATTCTGCGCCAGCGTAAATTGACTCTGCCACCAATAACGGACTGGGCAAACGCGATGCCCCTTCCACCTGTTGCGCATAACTCCAAACCACTTCAGGCGCAGCTTGCGCAAACCCTTGGGTTAAGGTCAGGGCATATTGCAGTTCTCGTTGCGCATCGGCACGGGGTAATTTGTGTTCGCGCTGCAATTCAAATGGAATAAACGGATTGGGTTGCGGCATTCTAGGCCAGGCTTGGTCGGTTAGCCCCATCACCCAAAGCGCATCAAACTGCTGGCCACCCGCTTCGAGCATCCCCAGAATTTGAATGGGTTGCACTCGAGTACTTTGAGGTTGATGCACCAATTCCGCAACATATTGATTGAGTAAACCCAGCCAAGCCGCAGCCGTTTGCTGAGCAAAGGGGGTTTTGAGTAAGGTCAGCGCATCTAAGGCTTGCATAAAGGCTTGCGCCTGTTGAAATTCTACCGAATTAAGTGCGCCAGCCGCATTGGTTTTGGCCCAGTGAAAATGCCCCAAACAGTCTTTAACCTGCTTAATAAAGTCGGGCAAGGAGCATTTTTGAGCCATGGCTTTTGCCAGCGGTTCCCAAGTTTGCAAGGCGCGTTTTAGGGGGCTTAAAGCGGCAAAATGCTTTTCAGATTTTTGAATCAGGTTCGGCCATTTAAAGGTCGCCCATTGCATTTTGCGCAACTGCGCATCGAGCGCATGGCGTTCAAGTTGATTGCCTAAGGTATAGGGCGACAGCAACCAAGCAGACCAGTCGGCATAACGACAAGATTGCATGGGATTAAATAAAAGTTGCAGCGTCATGAGAGCATTTTTAACCACAGGCACTTGCGTTAACGGCTGACCCAAAGAAACATTGTAGGCCGGTTGCTCTGCCTCAAACTCACTCAAGCCTGCCAATACCAACTGTTGATCTAACGCCCATTTCAAATCAAACACCACTTCTTGCACATTGGGAGCGACTATCCCAATACGCACTTGGGCTAGGGGTTTTTGAGCTGCTAAGGCTTGCCATTGTTGCACCGCCCAAAGCGCGGCTTGTTGCGCCTCTTGCTTGGGCGAAAGTGCTTCGAATATCCTAGATTTGCGGTAATTTTGTGGCACAGTGTTCACCAAAACTTGCGTACCGCGACTTTCAACAATGGCTTTCCAACGCAGCATATTGGGGCTTAAGTCATCAAAACCATGCAATAAAAATTGCGCCGGCAAACTGCCTACGCCCTGACTCAAAGCGGCTAATTGTTGCTGCATCCATAGCGCATCATCAATCAAATGGTGTTTTGCGAGATAGGCCTGATAAGCCGTTTTTAAGTCCAACCACAAGCGTGTTTCTGCGCCTAAAAAGCGATTTTCAAAGTCTTTTTCTTGCAAATATTCTTGCAAAAACAACCAGGCCTGGTGCGCTTGTTTGGCAGTTGATTTGGGGTTTAATAAACGCAATTCATCTTGGGCTTCACTGGCTTGCGCTAATAAGTTTTCCCAAATCAGTTGCGCTTCAAAATTGGATAACTTTTGAGCCGTTAAAAATTCGCCTGGCAGTTCACCCATTAATAAGGCGTTAGAGTGCCAAGTTTGCCACCATTGCGCTAAGGTTTGCACTTGCGCAGTCAAGCCAACGCCCTGCTCAAAGTGCGTGAGTTGTTGTTTTAAAAATTGGCTTAAACGACTGTTGGCGGTAATGTGAATGGTTTGCATAAAACTTTTTCCCTCGAATTCAGTGCGGATTATTAATCACCAAACAACTGGCCATAAAATCATGCAAGCCTTGTTTGCGTCGGGTAAAAGCCACCATCAAAAATCCAATTCCGACCAATAAAAAGGACAGGTATTTTCCAAAATGTCGCCCTGTGGCACGCCAAAAACTTAAACGCTCACCGTGAATATCTGTCACCTTAAGCCCAATGAGTAGCTTGCCCAAAGTCGCTTGGTATTTAGAAGATTCCAGCACGCCAAAATATAACCAGCCCAGCATCAAAACCACCAACTGCATGAGTGCATCAAACAACGCCAGCGTATCATCGGCAGTCGCGTCCACGCCGTTATGCGCCATCATCATCCCCATACCAAATGAAAACACAATTATCAGCACCATCATCACAATATAATCCAATAAAAACGCCAAGGTCCGCTTCCAAAATCCGGCATAGGTCACAGTTTTTTGAGAGGGAGCTTCAGGAAGATTTTCAGTATTTTGCTCCATGAGCGTTTCGTTGATGACAGGCGTTTCTGATGACATATTGGCTTCCCATAAAAACTAAGAAGTTGCATTGTAATAGATATGACGGGTTTGCATAGTGAAGCAAGCTTGAAAAATGACATTAGAATGCCATGGCTTGCCTAGATTGCTGCTTGAGTGTGGCTTGATGGGTTTTATAGTTTGGGCAAAAACGCGCCACTTCAGCCCAAAAAGCTTTGGAATGGTTAAGATGAGTTAAATGCGCCAACTCGTGAATAATCACATAATCAATCACCTCTGGCGCAAAAAATACCAGCCGCCAATTAAATTGCACTCGACCATCGTGGGTGCAACTGCCCCAGCGCGACTTGTAGTTTTTGATGGTTATATTTCCCAATTGTTTTGCCACCCCCATGCGCTCTGCCCAGCGTAAAGTTTGGGCGGGCAAAGTTTGAGAAATGTCATTTAACAAGGCTTTTTTTAAGGTATTTTTAACCAGGCCTGGTTGATTTTGGAGGGTTTTGGGCACAAAAACAAGCTTTGATACATCATCCCAAACACAAGTGTTAATGTCTGCCTCAAACTCAATATGAAAGACTTCCCCATAACGCATCACCTGATTCAACTCAGCCTCTAACTGCGGCGCAGGCAAACGCAATCGTTGTTTATGAATGCTTTGCTCAATCCAAGTCAACTGCTCTTGAATAAACGCCTGAACTTTTTTATCCGAAAAGCGTTTAGGCACCAACAAAGTATTGCGATCAAGGGTGACTTTTAAAGCCACAGAATCTTGTCGCGTCGTTCGCCGTACACTCAAAACGACATTACTGGGTAACAATAAATGCATGCCTAACTCTGGTCTAATGGTGGATCAAGATCGCTGGGTGTGAGTGATGACGAACTTATTTGTTGGGCGTGTCTGGCTTGTTCTACACAATGATAACAATGGCTTTGCAACTCGCTCACCAAGCTGAGGGTTTCGGCGATATTGTGGGTTGCTTTGAGGTGGTTGTAATAGCAGTGATGAATTTGCACCAGCCTTTCAACCAGCTTCCACGCTTGAGCTTCGTTAATGAGATAATCCGCGTCCATCAACCAATTCACCGGATGTTCATAGTCGGGGTGTGGCATTTCCCAGGGCGCGATATCTGGCAGAATCTTGCCTTCTTTGTGTCTTTCTAAGAGTTGCGCTTCTTGTTCAAATCCCAGGGCGGCTTGTTCAAAAATATTGGCCGCCATTTCATTGTGATGTGCTCGCAGGGTTTGCGAAAAGGCGTTACAAAAATAGCGCGTTTCTTCAATCATGTCATCAATACTGGCGAGCACCCAACCAAAGTTTTTGGCGGGTTTGCGAGTGGCTTGAGCGCCTAAATGTCCGCGGGTAATTTTCATAAAGTGACCTCTGCCAGTAATTTTGTCAACGCGGTCGAAGACTCAGGATTTGGCGCAAGGCTGTCACCGGGATACACTGCCAAATCGGCTTGATAAAAAATGCCCGTGTCAAAGCCGTCTGAACCCGCTAAATGGTGCGCGGCGATTTGTTTATCGTCGGTGGGTTCAACATTCATGGAACGCATAGATTTTTGCCAGGCTTTTTGTTCCGGTCTAAAAGTCACACAAGGGCTTTTGATTTCCACCAGTGAAAAGCCTTTATGTTGAATGGCTTGCGTCAAAATTTGCGTGAGTGCATTCGGGTCGCCCGCATAGCCGCGTGCAATAAAACTCGCCCCCGCTGCCAATGCAATGCCCAGCGGATTAAAGGCGTTAATGCCGGTGCCTAGAGGGGCAAGTTTGCTGTGCCAATCCGGTGCTGTGGTCGGCGAAGGTTGACCCTTGGTCATGCCATAAACTTCGTTATCCATTACGATATAGGTCATATCCATATTACGCCGACAGGCGTGCAAAAAGTGATTGCCGCCAATCGAATAGCCATCGCCATCACCGCCCGCCACCAAAACCGTCAATTCTGGGCGCGCCATTTTTAAACCGGCTGCCATGGCTAGAGCACGACCATGCACCCCATGAAATCCATAGACATTCATATAGGCAGGCAAGCGTGACGAACAGCCAATCCCCGAAATCAAACCGATTTGCTCATTGGGAATTTTAAGCCAAGCCAAGGCTTTGGTGAGCGCGCGCAGCACAAAAAAGTGCCCACACCCCGGGCACCAAACCGGGTGATTGTTAGACAAATAATCATTGGGTTTTAAAATAGGTGTGGTCACTTGCACCGGGATGTCTAAGGTAGATGAATCACTCATGGTTTTCTCCCAAAATAGCATCCAAAATTTGCCGTACCGAAATCATCAAAGGCCCTGCTTGAGCAATTGATTGCGCTGTGGCTGGAATGGCCTGTTGCGACCACAAATAGTGAATAAATTGTCCTGAAGCTGATTGTTCAACCACCCAAACCTCTTGGTTTTTGCAAATCGTTTGAATCTCAGCCACCTGCAGCGGCATCAACAATCGCAAGGCCAACACCTGCACACTGACTCTTGCAGTTTGCATTTGCAAAGCGGCTTCTTGGCACACCGCCGTGCTAGAACCCCAAGTGACTAAACAGATTTGTCGAGCTGAGTTGGGCACAGCATAGGCTTTACTCCAAGCCCAGTGCTCGCCATAATCAAATTGATTGAGTTTGGCGGCACGCTTATGAAGTTGTTGCTGATGGTCAAGGGCTTGCGAGGAAGGCAAACCCGATGGATTATGTTCCAGTCCATCCGCGGTATAAATGCCTTCCATCAGGCCAGGTTCCGACATGGGCGAAATACTGGATTCAGTCAAGGCATAGCGTTGATAGTCGCTGAGCTCCCCTTGCGCTAATGTTTGGCGCTTCAAGGGTTGGTCACTAAAGGTTAGGGGTTCTAAAATGGCTTTAGACTGCCCAATGCGCTGGTCGCTGATTAAAACCACCAGCGTTTGCAAGGCTTCTGCCAAGCCGGTGGCCCAAAAAGCACAGGGCGCACAATCGGCAATGCTGATGGGCGCAAGCACCACATGGGGTGCTTCGCCATGAAATCCGTATAAAATTTGATTGAGGTCAGTTTGCTCAGACTTGGTGGGAATGCCAGTCGAAGGCCCACCACGCATTACATTCACCACCAGCACAGGCGTTTCGCTGGCAATTGCCAAGCCCATGGCTTCGGTCATTAAGGAAAACCCAGGGCCCGAAGTGGATGTCATGGCCGGCACGCCACCAAAACTAGCACCGATAACCATATTAATGGCGGCCAATTCGTCTTCGGCTATCAATAAGTGACCACCCAGTTTTTCAATTCGGGGCGCTAAATATTCCACAATTTCAGTGGCTGGTGTAATCGGGTAAGCCGCCGCAAATCTAACGCCACCTTGCAAAGCACCCAAACCGACTGCCTCGTTGCCGGACATCAACCACTTAGATGCGGGTTGCGCTTGCCAGTTAGCCAAAACATTTTGCGATGGCAACTTGGCTAATAGCAAAGCCTGACCCGCTTGCAAAGCCGCCAGCGACGAACTCAATACCGCATCGCCCTTTTTTCCCAGCGTTTTGCGCAACGCCTGTTCGCAAACAGCAATATCCAATCCAACCCACGCTGCCAAAATGCCCAAAGCCAACATATTAGCACGCCCATCAGGCAAATCTTTTAAGGTAGCACTTAAATTCAAACCCAGCACCTTTGCACCACTTTTTTCAACCAGGCCTGGTGGTTTTTCGCGAGAATTATCGAAAAAAACCCAGCTATTTTGATTAAGCGGAATTTCATCGGCAAAGCGTTCAAAGTTGCGCCAATCTAAGGCAAAGTGCACTTGAAACACATCAGGCAAAAGTTCAAGCGGTTGGTCAGACAAGGACAACATCACCGCCGATTCGCCACCACGAATTTGCGGGCCAGACGAGCGATTCATCACGCCATAAAAACCAGCAAGACCAAAGGCATTTAACAAAATCTGCCCCGTGGTCAGCGCACCGCTGCCGCCTGAACCGGAGATAGAAACTGCCAAGCGGTTTGACAGGACAGCATGAGAATTGACTTTATTTGACATGGTTTGACTCGACTTTGCTATATTGCAAACTTCATTTTAGACATTCTTACGGGATAAATAAATGCTGGCAAGACCTCAAAGTTTAAGGTTTCCGATTAAAGGCACTTTTTATTATGATGCGGCGGCATGTTTTGCGTCTAACCAATTACAGCCAAATTCGCCATTGAGCATTCAAGCCGAACCCGATAATCCATATGATGCCCACGCTCTGAAAATTTGGTTTAACGATAGTCTGCTGGGTTATGTGCCCAAAGCCCTTTCACAACATTGGCCCGACAAGGTTGATAACCTTAGCCTTTTCAAAATTCAGCAACATGGACATTTTTTGTGGCTGGAATGTCGCTTGAGTTATCACGGTTCTTTCAGCACTCAAATACAACTTTTATGGCTAGCAACTTTTGTGCGCTGGCAATATCGGCTAAAATTGTGGTTATTACAACTGACCCACCGAGCCCATCCATGACCGCAACCCCCGATATTAACCACTGCCTGCAACAACTCAGCGCCTCGCCCGATTTTCAAGTGTTGAGCCGTCTGCAACCCAAAACACTTTTCAATAGCCCCGATACTACCACGCCCTTGCACAAGGTGTGCTTTTTAGATACCGAAACCACCGGGCTCGACACAGCAGTGTGTGAGGTGATTGAACTGGGCTATCAAATTGTGGAATTTGATTCGCAGGGTTATTTATACCGTGTGCTAGAAAGTCAAAACTTTTTAAACGAACCCGAAGGTCACATCAGTGCCGAAGTCACCTCGGTCACGGGGTTAACCGATAAGGATGTTGAAGGCCATCACATTGACTGGGATTTTGTGGCAGCACAAATGGCTGATGTGCAATTGATTGTGGCGCACAATGCCGGGTTTGACCGCCCAGTGGTGGAACGCTACCACGATATTTTTAGCCAAAAAGTTTGGGGCTGTTCGGTCGCGCAAATTGATTGGTTGGGCTTGGCTGGCGTGGGTTCCAAAAGCCAAGAATTTTTGTGTTGGAAAGTCGGACAGTTTTTCTACGATGCGCATCGTGCGCTAGACGATGTGCAAGCCCTCACCCAACTGCTGTCTTGCCCAATTGGTGAAACCCAACAACCCGCTTTGGGCGCATTATTGCCTATGGTGCGCAAAGCCAAATCACTGGTTAAAGCCGCGGGTGCGCCGTTTGACATTAAAGACCTGTTGCGCGCCCGCGGCTATCGCTGGAATGCCGATGCCCGCGTTTGGCAAAAAGTGCTGGACGATGCCGATCTCGAAAGCGAAATGGCATGGCTACTCGACCACAAAACGCCCAATGCGCAGGTGCTTAAATTAAAAGCAACCGATACTTTCTCGGTGCGAGCCCAATAATGCATTCACCATTTGAAGCACAGTTGCTGATCACTCAAGATGGCATCAGCGCCATTGATGCGCTAGCGGCCATGCCAGAAACGCTCGGGCTTTCCAAACAACATCTCAAAACCGTCATGCAAAAAGGTGCGGTTTGGCTGGCTTTGAATGCAGAAGACAGCAAACCGCAACGCCTGCGCCGTGCCAAAAAGTCCTTGCAAGCTGGCAATATTTTGTATTTGTACTATGACGAAAAAGTGCTCAATGAAAGCGTCAGCGATCCCCAATTATTTGCTGACCTAGGCGATTACAGCGTGTGGATAAAACCCAAAGGCATGCGCTCGCAGGGATCTAAGTGGAGCGACCACAATACCCTCAATCGTTGGATTCAACTGAATGTGCCGGGCAAAACCAATCAACCCTGCTTAATGATTCACCGCCTAGACAAGGCCACCGACGGACTGATGCTGGTTGCCCACTCGCACCAAACCGCCGTGGCCTTGCGCAAGCTGTTTGAAGCGCGAAAAATCGTTAAAATCTACCAGGCCTGGGTGGCAGGCGAGTTTCCAGAAAATCCGCAAGATTATGATTCCCCCGTCAATGGTAAACCCGCCATCAGTCACGCCAAGCGTTTAGCGTTTGATGTCGAGCGCAAGCGTTCTTTGGTAGAGGTGAATATCGAAACCGGTCGCAAACACCAAATTCGCATTCACCTGTCACAAGCCGGCTATCCCATTATTGGTGACCGTTTATACCACCCAACAGAAAGCCACACTGAAGACCTACAACTCAGCGCTGTCTTCATCAAGCTACTGGGCGACAGCGAACATTTTCAACAAACCTTTGCGCTTTTAAATGATAAATCTTCTCTAAAACCCTCGTGACTTTTGCTCGCTTCCCTTTTAGAATCAAGTTTCACGCTTTTGTTGATGAGGGTTTGCCATGTTTGTCAGTGTTTTATCGTTGTTTAAAATTGGCATAGGACCTTCCAGTTCTCATACCATGGGGCCGATGTTAGCGGCGAATCAGTTTATGACTTTGATAGCCGATTTTCTGGCAACCCACCCGCCCACTTCGCAGTTAAAACTGCAATGCACTTTAAAAGGGTCGCTGTCTTTTACTGGCAAAGGACACGCGACTGATAAAGCCGTGGTTTTAGGACTTCATGGTTACACGCCTTTAGAGCTGGCTGAACAAGAAGTGACCACACTCATTGACTCTCTATGGCAATCTACGCACTTACCTTTAAATAACATCCAATTTAATCCTAAAAATGACATTATTTTCGACCAAGGCCCACCGCTTGCCGAACATCCTAATGGCATGATTTTGACCCTGACTCATGGCGAAGATGCGTGCCTAAGCGAAACCTATTTTTCAATTGGCGGTGGTTTTATCACCACTTTGCAGGAGATGCAAAATCCTAATGTCATCACCGCACGCTCTGGCGCTTGCACCAGTTGTATTTATCCGCTGACCTCCGCCAAAGAAATGCTTAAAATGGCTAAATCCTCTGGTTTAAGCTTGGCGCAGATGAAACAAACCAATGAGTTGCAATATTTAACCGCAGCAGAGCTCAATGCCGGATTGGATCGCATTTGGCAAGCCATGCAAACCTGTGTGCAAAGTGGTCTGAAAACAGAGGGCATTTTACCCGGCGGGCTCAAGGTTAAACGCCGCGCCAAGGCACTCTTTGATGCCATTCAAAACCCAGTGGGCGTGAGTTTAAACGACTGGCTGTGCGCTTATGCCATGGCGGTGAATGAAGAAAATGCCGCGGGCAGCATGGTGGTGACCGCCCCCACCAATGGTGCGGCGGGCGTTATTCCGGCGGTATTGTATTATTTTGTACATCACGAAAACGGCACGCCAGAACAGGTGCGTGAGTTTTTACTGACCGCCAGTGCCATCGGTGCGATTATTAAATATCGCAGCTCTATCTCTGGCGCAGAACTGGGTTGTCAGGCAGAAGTCGGTTCGGCATCGGCCATGGCGGCGGCGGGACTCTGCGCCGTGCGCGGTGGCACAGCTGAGCAAATTGAAAACGCCGCCGAAATTGCCTTAGAGCATCATTTAGGCATGACCTGCGATCCTGTAAAAGGCTTGGTACAAGTGCCTTGCATTGAGCGCAATGGTTTTGGCGCAATCAAAGCCTACACCGCGACATCTTTAGCTTTGCGAGGTAACGGCGAGCATTTTATGCCTTTAGATGGTTGTATTGATGCGATGAAACAAACCGGTTTAGAAATGTCGCACAAATTTAAAGAAACCTCGCTGGGTGGTTTAGCCGTGAGTGTGATTGAATGTTAGTTTGATGAAATCTGGTAAAGGAGTTATCTATGTTGCTACAAAAATCTGTCCATCTTAGCTTAGCGTTTTTATGTTTGATGCCGCTGACAGCCAGTGCAACCGAAGTGCTTGAAGAACGCAATATTGGCATGACTTTAGCACGCGACTTGGCTTCAGAAGCCATTATGGCCTGTCGAGAAAAAGGCTATTCGGTGAGTGCGGTGGTCGTGGACAAACATGGCAATCAACGGGTGGCTTTGCGAGATGATTTTGCCTCTAAATTCACTTTACAAATTGCTGAAGAAAAAGCCAATGCCACCATTATGTCGGGTTTAAAGTCGGGCGACTTTCGCGCGCAACGCGGGGATATTCGCCCTGAACTCAATCATGTTGAAGGTATTTTGATGATGGTGGGTGGTTTACCCATTATCAGCGGCGGCAGTCGCATTGGCGCAATTGGCGTGAGTGGCGCACCGGGTGGCGAAAAAGACGAAGCTTGTGCCCAAGTCGCCTTGGATAAACTAGAAGATCGCTTAGGGTTTTAAACCCAAAACTCAAACGCTAGAGAAACTTAAGTAGCTTGGTTAATTAAGTCTTTGCAGTCTGCGCGCCCAAATTCGGTTTGAAAGTTAAAATGATTAATACGACAATGCGCCTTGATTTGGGCCTCTAGGGTTTGCACGATTTGGGTCACTTGGCTGAGCGGTAAGTCCTCTTTAAAATCTAGATGGGCTTCCAGGTGAATTTCATGGTCGTCTAACTGCCAAATATGAATGTGATGGATATTGTCAATTTCTTCAAACTCATCTACCAACGCCACCAGTTGGTCTACATCCACGCCCGCCGGTGTAAACAACATCAACACACTGGCGGTTTGGCGCAATAAATCCCAAGACGCATAAATCAGATAAATTGCAATGATAATGGTCATTAAAGCATCCACCCAATAGAGTTGATACGCCCAAATTAAAATTCCGCTGATCAACACCCCCACCGAAGTCATTACATCGGTTAACAAATGCAAATAGGCCGCTTTAATATTGGTGTTGTCTTCGGCATCCTTGGCAATGAGCATCACACTGACCCAATTCAAAATAATGCTGAGTATCGCTAACGCAATGACCCAAACGCCTTCAATCGCTTGCGGATGAAAAAATTTGTCAATGGCTTCAAACACCAACAAAACACCTATGCCCACCAAAATAGCGGCATTGAATAAAGCCGCCAGCACTTCGGCACGCTTATAGCCAAAGGTTTTATGGGCGGTGGGTGCGCGCTTAGCAATCCGATTGGCAACATAAACCACCACCAGGGCCACCACATCACTGAAGTTATGCAAGGCATCCGACAACAAGGCCAAACTGCCCGAAATTAATCCCCCAATCACTTGGGCAACCGTAATCACCACATTGAGCACAATGGTGATCAGCAATTTAGTGCCGGTTAAATGACTGTGGTCGTGATGATGGTGATGGCCATGATGGTCGTGCGAGTGAGCCTGCTCAGCTTTGCCGGAATGATGGTTGTGTTGATGTGCCATTTTGCCCCCAATTTTGACCAGGCCTGGTTAAAATTCGCTGAATTTACGCCCGAAATATTCAATTTTGCAATGCTGTCGCGACGATTAATTTATCATATTGTCCAAATCATTAGACCAAAGAATTCCCATGCCAGTATTCATGCGCTTTATCGCTCAACTCGCCCTGCTCAGCGGACTGCTGCTGTTATTGGGTTGCAGCCCCTCCACTCCCCAGCCTATTAAACACCAAATACTGGTCTTTGGTACCGAAGTTAATTTGAGTTTATTTCCTGAAAACCCGCAACAAGTGCAAGAAGCTCAGCTGGCCATCAAAGCGATTGAAGCAGAATTTTATCAGTTTCATCAAGACTGGCATGCCTGGGACAAGGGCGGTATTCTCAGTAAAATTAATCAAGCCATTGCCGCACAACAACCTATTGAAGTGGCCGATTCCGTCAAAAACTTTGTGCTTAAATCGCAAACCCTCGCCAAAGAATCTGGGTATTTATTTGACCCTGGCATCGGCAGTCTGATTAAGTTATGGGGATTTCACGGCGAAAATTGGCAAGGCCCACCGCCCAGCAAATCAGCTTTGCAAGATTGGCTAGCTCAGCATCCATCGATTGCCGATGTGTCTTTTGTGGGCAATCAACTTCAATGTCGCAATCCCAAGGTTTCTTTAGATTTTGGCGGCAATGCCAAGGGGCTGGCGTTAGACCTTGCCATTAACACCCTCAAACAAAACGGCATTCAAAATGCCATCGTCGATATTGGTGGCGATATGCGTATTATTGGCAGCAAACACGGCCAGCCTTTTCATATTGGCATCCAAAACCCCCAAGCGCCCGAACAAGCCATTGCCAGTTTAGACTTGCAAGGCGATGAAAGCGTGGTGACTTCCGGCACTTATCAGCGTTTTTTTGAATGGCAAGGACAACGCTTTAGCCATATTTTAGATCCCCGTACCGCTCAACCCGCCTCGGTATTTGCCTCAGTAACCGTGATTCACCCAGATGCTACTAGGGCAGATGCCGCTGCCACAGCCTTGATGATTGCGGGCAAAGATTGGCAAACGGTTGCGTTGAACATGGGAATCAGTCAGGTGTTTATCATCGATACACAAGGCAACTTTTTTTTCACACCCCAGATGCGACAACGCATTAAGCTGTTATAATTTATCCCTATGACTAAACAGCACTCTCTCGAACATCAAATTCTCATAGCCATGCCGACTTTAACCAATAGTTGGTTTGATAAAACCGTGGTTTATGTTGTCGAAGACAACGAGTACGGTTCGATGGGCTTAACCCTGAATTTGCCCCATTCGTTCACCATTGAAAATCTACTGGAACATTTCACCCTCAATGCCGACCAGACCCTGCCATACCTAGACCAAAAAGTGCTTTTGGGCGGACCGGTAGAAGTTGAACATGGTTTTATTCTGCATGAAGACACTGGACAATCTTGGCAAAAATCTCTGCCTTTGCAGAATGGTTTAGTGATGTCTGTTTCGGAGGACTTATTGAAAGCCATCGCCGAAGGCACTGGCCCGCAAAAGTTCATTGCCTGTTTAGGGTTTGCTGGCTGGGAAAAAGGTCAACTGGCCGATGAAATTCAAGGCAACAGTTGGTTAACGATTCCCTACAACGAATCTCTGCTATTTGAAGTCCCCACCCATGACAAATGGCGCGTGGCTTTAGGCACTTTAGGCATCGCCCCCGAATTTTTAAGCATGGAAGCCGGCCATGACTGAGTCGCCTGCCCCCAAAAAAATCAAGTTTGCCAAAACGCCCAGCGAAGTTGATGGTTTGGTATTGGGGTTTGATTTTGGACTCAAACGCATTGGCGTCGCGGTTGGACAAACCATTACCAAAACAGCCAGCCCTGAAGCCATCGTAAAAAGTCGTGACGGCGTGCCAGACTGGGCACACATCACCCAACTCTTTGAACGCTGGAAACCCGTCGCCATCGTGGTTGGCTTGCCTTTGTGGTTGAGCGGTGAAGAACAAACCATCACCCAATCGGCACGAAAATTTGGACAGCGCCTCAGTGGTCGTTACCAGCGCCCGGTGTTTTTTATTGAAGAACAGCTCAGTTCGCGCGAAGCCGAAACACGCCGCAAATCGACCTTTACGATGGTCGACGACCACGCTGCCCAAGTCATTTTACAAAGCTGGCTTAACGAAACCTTTGCCAGCCAATCACCCTCATCTTTGTCAGCCCCTCTCTAGTGGATTTTTAAGGAGCCAACCATGCGATTGTCTACGCCCAATATTCAGCTCAACGCCCAAGGCAAGCTGCATCACTTCTTAACCCTTGAGGGTTTAAAGCAACATCATTTGCTAGAGATTTTAGATGTCGCCAAAAGTTTTGTCGATGAAGCCACCGGCACCATCAAAAAGGTGGACGACTTACATGGCAAAACCATTATGAACCTGTTTTTTGAGGCCAGCACACGCACCCTCACCACCTTTGAAATTGCTGAAAAACGCTTATCAGCCGATGTGGTTAACCTCAATATAGAAACCAGCTCCACCAAAAAAGGCGAAACCCTACTCGACACCCTTTGGAACTTAGAGGCCATGTTGGCAGATATGTTTGTGATTCGGCATGGTGAAAGTGGTGCTGCGCACTTTTTTGCGCAACATGTAGCGCCACACATTCATGTGCTTAATGCCGGTGATGGCAGACACTCTCACCCTACCCAAGCCATGCTGGACATGTACACCATTCGCAAACACAAAGGCGATATTTTTGATTTGAAAGTCGCTATCATCGGTGACATTCTGCACTCACGCGTGGTGCGTTCACAAATCCAGGCCTTGAGTATTTTAGAAGCCCGCGAAATTCGCATCATCGGCCCCAAAACGCTGTTGCCAGCAGACACCGCCGCTTTGGGTGTTCATGTTTATGACAATATGGAAGAAGGCTTGGATGGCGTGGATGTCATTATCATGGTGCGCTTACAAAATGAACGTATGCAAAGTGCTTTATTGCCCAGCGAAAAAGAGTTCTTTAACCTTTATGGTTTAAATGAAGCGCGCTTGGCCTATGCCAAACCCGATGCCATCGTGATGCACCCAGGTCCAATTAACCGTGGCGTTGAAATTGACTCTGCGGTTGCCGATGGCCCGCAATCGGTCATTTTGGAGCAGGTAACCTACGGAATTGCGGTGCGTATGGCCATTATGTCGATTCTGGTAAAAAACGCCAAAGAACTGGCTGCCGCACAACAAGCACAAAATGAGTCATTTGATATGGAGAACGCCCAATGAGATTGCAAATTAACAATGCCCGCATCATTGACCCAGCCCAAAACTTAGACTGTGTGAGCAACCTGTATATTTCGCGGGGACGTTTTGCCGGCATAGGCGATACAGCCCCCGAAGGATTTGGCACTGCAGACCAAGAAATTGATGCCACTGGCAAGTGGATTTTGCCAGGCCTGGTGGATTTGTGCGCCCGTTTGTCGGAACCGGGTGGTAATTTTCAGGGCAATATTGCCACGGAAACCAAAGCCGCTGTGGCAGGTGGCGTTACCACGATTTGTTGCCCACCGGACACCGCTCCGGTCAACGACACTCAAGCCGTGACCGAGCTGATTCAACGCCGTGCGCGCCAAGCAGCCACCGCATTTGTATTACCGATTGGCGCCTTAACGCAAGGTTTAAAAGGCGAACGCTTGAGTAATATGTACTCGCTAAAACAAGCGGGTTGTGTCGCCATGAGCCAAGCCAATCAGCCACTGCAAAACGCTTTAACCCTTAAAAATGCCATGAACTATGCGGCCAGCTTAGATATTTTAATCATGAATCGCTGCGAAAATCAGTCATTAAAAAACAATGGCGTTGCCCACAGTGGCGCAGTGTCTTCACGCTTAGGTTTAGCCGACATCCCTGCATCTGCCGAAACCACTGATTTAGCACGCGATTTAGTGTTGGTTGAAGAAACCGGTGTGCGAGCGCATTTTTCGCAACTGTCCACTGCGCGTTCGGTCGACATGATTGCGGAAGCCAAAAAGCGTGGATTGCCCGTGACCTGTGATGTAGCAATTCACCAACTGTTATTGACCGATTATGATGTGATTGGTTTTAATTCTACCTTCCATGTCACCCCCCCGTTACGCAGCCATGCTGATCGTGATGCGCTGATTGCCGGCGTGAAAACTGGCATTATTGATGCCATTGTCAGCGACCATGCGCCGCTAGGGCGTGATGATAAACTCTTGCCGTTTGGCGAAAGCAAGCCAGGCATGAGTGGTTTAGAAACCCTTTTGCCGTTGGTGTTGAAGATGGTGGATGATGGCACTTTAGATTTAATCACCGCGATTCGTGCGGTGACTGTGAATCCAGCGGAAGTGCTCGGCATTCATACCGGCAGTTTAGAAACCAGCTTATCGGCAGACTTTAGTATTATTAATCCCGATGCTCCATGGCAATTGAACAAAGCCGATATGGTCAGCGCCGGAAAAAATACTGCGTTTGATGGCTGGCATTTTAATGCCCAAATTGAAGCGACCTATTTCCAAGGCCGTCCGGTGTATCGTAACAACCCCGTTTGAATTGAATGTGATGAACTGCGCACAACTTCAAAGTACCGCACCCCAAGCCCAGGGTTATGTCCTGTGGCATTATGTGATGGAGCACCCGCAAGAACTGCCACTGAATTACCAGCTGGTGATCGATGATGAAGTTTTGCAGCTGTTTATGCAATCGGGTCGGAATATCAGCTTTTTGGTACAAACCGATAACAACGCACCTCAAACCTTAGAATTGCATGAAAAACCGCCTAAAAACAACCAGGCCTGGTTATTTTTGGAGGATTTTTATGCTCAAAATCACCTTTCGCCAGACAATGCATCCAACCATTCCACGCTCTGCTTATGGGTTTCAAGTTCGGCCTTAGCGCTGGGATTTCGATTGGCTCAGCAACTCAAATCAGATTGGCAACTGGTAATGGTCCTAGAAAGTGAAACCACCTTCCCCTTTCAGGTTAAACCGGCCAAATTTATCTTGGACAGCTGGCCTGAGAGCGCAGCCCATGCAATAGGTGCTAGTCCTTTGCTAGAAGACTGGCGTATTCCCAATCGGCTTTGCTCACCGCTGGGTTTGCCAGGCTGTTTTGAAGGGAACTTAACAGAACTCGAAGCACTCTGGAAAATCCCCGCCTCTTGGCGTGTCATTAAAATTAGTTAAGATTCAATTAACTGGCATTGCCCGATTCAATTCTGAGCTCATGCGCCAAACGCTCTAACCGCTTGGCGGCATTGTGTTTGGCTTCGGCGTGAACCGATCCCAAAGCAGCTTCAATGAGCGTTTCTAGCTCGCTAAAGTGTTCTTCAGTAATGGCGTCTAAGGCCTCGGGGGTGAGCATTCTTTTAAAACGGTTAAGAATATCCGTGGCGCGAGTTTCAAAATGCATAATGATTCCTTTTCATAAATTTTATTTTTTAATATTGTTTAATCTTCTTTAAAGACATCTTCGCCACTGCTCACAATCAAAGGGTCTACCACGCCTATGGCATCTTTGTCTTTGCCGTCATAATCAAATTGACACAGTAAAAAGCGCATGGCTTCAAGACGGGCACGCTTTTTATCATTCGATTTAATAACTGTCCAAGGCGCTTCATTGGTATTGGTGTAGAAAAACATATCTTCTTTGGCTTTGGTATATTCATCCCAACGCGTTAATGAGGCCAAGTCCATTGGACTGAGTTTCCACTGTTTAAGCGGATCATGCTTACGGGCGTTAAAACGGCGTAATTGTTCTTTTTGCCCCA
Organism: Thiosulfativibrio zosterae; assembly: GCF_011398155.1. Classification (NCBI taxonomy): domain Bacteria; kingdom Pseudomonadati; phylum Pseudomonadota; class Gammaproteobacteria; order Thiotrichales; family Piscirickettsiaceae; genus Thiosulfativibrio; species Thiosulfativibrio zosterae. The sequence continues at coordinate 597,542 of NZ_AP021888.1, read as the reverse complement.
CCGAAAACCAAAACTTAATCAGGCTAATGCCACTGGCGGTGACCATGCGCTCAAACTCTGGCGCTTGATGCACAAACTGATTATATTCTGGCGGTGTGCAAAACCCCATGACGCGTTCCACTCCCGCACGGTTATACCAAGAACGGTCAAACAACACCATCTCACCTGATGTTGGCAAATGCTGAATATAGCGTTGAAAATACCATTGCCCCGCTTCGCTTTCACTGGGTTTATCCAAAGCCACAACACGCGCACCACGCGGATTAAGATGTTCGGTAATCCTTTTAATGGTGCCACCTTTGCCCGCCGCATCACGCCCCTCAAAAACAACCACCATGCGGTTGCCGGTTTGCTTCATCCATTTTTGTAATTTTAAGAGCTCTATTTGTAGCAAGATTTTTTGCTGTTCATACATATCTCTAGAGAGTTTATCTGTGTAGGGGTAATTGGCTTCACTGGATTTTATTTTTTTCATGCAACTTCCTGTTTGTTTTATTAACTTTTTCATTTTACGCCTGCTAAACTCTTACGAATAATGAAATAAATTAATACGCAAAATAAGCCCACTTAATTAGGAAACGCTAATAAACCCCTTATGAATACTTTAATCGATAATTATCAAACTGTTAAACAACGCCTTCAACAGGCACAACAAACCTACCACAAGCCAGAAGTGCAGCTTTTGGCTGTCAGCAAAACCAAACCGATTGAAGCGGTGAATGTGATTGCCGCACAAGGCCAACAGTGTTTTGGTGAAAACTATGTGCAAGAGGCGTTGGAAAAAATTGCCCTGCGCCCAGATTTGGAGTGGCATTTTATTGGCCCGATTCAGTCCAATAAAACCAAACCCATTGCAGAGAACTTTGCTTGGGTTCACAGCGTAGACCGTTTAAAAATAGCGCAACGCTTAAATGATCAACGCCCTGTTGAATTGGGAAAACTGCACATCTTATTGGAAGTGAATATCAGCCAAGAAGCGAGTAAAGCTGGATTTAGCCCGGAGGAAGTTTGTAGCGTTTTGCCAGAAATCATGGCGATGAAAAATCTAGAATGCCGCGGACTCATGGCCATTCCTGAAATAGCAACCGACTTTGAACAGCAACGCCAGCCTTTTGCCAAAATGCGTGAACTACTTGCCCGTTGCCAAGCCGCCTTTCCTGAAGCTAAGCTGGATACTTTATCAATGGGCATGTCAGGTGACTTAGAAGCGGCGATTGCCGAGGGTGCAACCCTAGTAAGAATTGGTACCGATATTTTTGGCGCACGAAACTACCATAAAAACTAAACCATTAAAACGAAAAAGCCGAAGAGATTTTCATCACCTTCGGCCGCTCTCCTTTTTGAGGGATTTTGGATTTTCTGCGAAACCCTAACCACTAATTAAGTTATCGCCTGACTAGGCAGTTTCTTTAGGGGTTTCTGAACTATTTTCTTCACCATTTTCTGTCATGTTTTCGGTAGCACTTTCCGCATCAGAAACCAATGGACCTGTTGGGATTTCTACCCCGCTCGGTGCCAGTGTGATTTTATCTAGATTTGCCGCTTCCGCTAACATATCGTGAAAACCTTTAATGCGTTCATACCAGCCAGGCTGAGTATCCTGCTCTGGAAAACGCTGTGCCGTAACACCCGACATCATTTCATCAAATGCGGCACGGGCATTGGCAAACCGTTCGTTTAAGCTATTAATCGCATCTTGCCATTTTTGTAAATAGGGAGGCAAGTCTGCAATATTGCCAGCGGCTTGTTCGTCATCCGCAGGTTTTTGTTGAGCATCTGCAGGGGTTTGGGCAACCCCTTTATAGGCTGCCGCTTGCTGATAACTGGTGGAGCGAGATTCAGATTTTTGTAAATCCAAACTCATGTTTTTGATCTGCCCAAAATCAACATTCAAGTCTTGTGCTTTTTGCAGAGCCGCTTCGATGTTACCGCCATAAAACTCATTGGCTAAACTATCGACCTGCTCAAACACATCAAAAACGGCTTTGAGTTCATTTTCGTTGAGATTACCCTCAACCGAAAACCCAAATTGCTCTTCAAAAGCGGTGGCTTCCATCGCTTGTTTAGATTCAAACATACGAGCTCCTTTAGGGCCCGTTTCGGCAGATTGCTCGCTTTTGTATTCTTGATATTGTGCATAAAGCTGACGAAAATCTACCTTCACCGTATCGCCCTCTTGAGTGGTCAAAGACATACTCATGGTTTGGCTATAAGCGTAGGTATTTTGATATTTCTCAATGGATGCAGCCGCTTGCAAGCCTTTGGCAGAGGGTGAAAATTCATCTCTCGGCTGTTTAGACAACAAGTCTTGTGCTTTTTGATTGGCTGACTGTTGCGCAGGTGACAGAGTATTCTGTTCCTTGGCATTTTTGGTGCCATCGGTATTGCCCAATAACTGTGCAATATTGCTTGGCATATTTGTAATTGTATTCGCCATAATTAAATTCCTTCTCGAACTTTTCCCTTGCCGAGCCGATAAAATTTTCTTTATTTTGTCTAGTATTTTTATTCTATAGTGTTTAACGACAAATAAATCAAAAACTTAAGTTTTTTTTGTTTTGTTATAATGCGCTTTTTATTCAGCGCGGGTTTAGCATGTTAGAAGAGATCATTGTTCGTGGGGCTCGTACACACAATTTAAAGAATATTGATGTAACTTTGCCAAGAGATAAACTGATTGTGATTACCGGTTTATCGGGCTCAGGCAAATCTTCTTTAGCCTTTGATACGATTTATGCCGAAGGGCAACGCCGTTATGTCGAGTCGCTTTCGACCTATGCGCGCCAATTTTTATCGGTGATGGAAAAACCCGATATCGATCATATCGAAGGGTTATCTCCGGCCATTTCAATTGAACAAAAATCCACCTCTCACAATCCGCGCTCGACCGTTGGTACGGTAACCGAAATTTATGATTATTTGCGCCTGCTATTTGCACGTGCGGGCACGCCGCGCTGCCCAACGCATGGCTGCGACCTAGAGGCGCAAACCGTCAGTCAAATGGTCGACAGAACCCTTGAACTGCCTGCCGAAACCAAATGTATGCTGATTGCACCAGTGGTGCGTGGCAAAAAAGGTGAGCATGTCAATCTGCTGGAAGAACTGAAAGCACAAGGTTTTATACGCGCACGCATTAACGGCCAGCTGCATGATTTAGAGGGCTCTATTGCGCTTGATAAAAACAAAAAACACAACATCGATGTGGTCATTGACCGCTTTAAGATTCGTGAAGATATAAAGCAACGCCTCGCGGAATCTTTTGAAACAGCACTTCATTTAGCCGATGGGATTGCTGAAATTGTCCCCATGGACGAAGCCGATGATTTTCATTTAGTATTCTCAGAACGCTTTGCTTGCCCGCATTGTGGCTATTCGGTTCCTGAGTTAGAACCGCGTATTTTTTCGTTTAACAATCCACATGGCGCTTGCCCAAGTTGTGATGGTCTTGGCATTAAAGAAACCTTTGATGCGCATCGCGTTATTATTCACCCCGAACTCAGTTTGGCGGGTGGTGCGATCCGTGGCTGGGATAGACGCCATAAATATTATTACGATATCCTGAAAGCCGTCACTGACTATTACAAGTTTGATATTGAAGCCCCTTGGGACTCTCTAAGTGAGGCGCATCAAAATGTCATCCTATTCGGTTCTGGCACCAAAAAAATTCCATTGCCGCATGGTCGTTATAGCGACACGCGTCGTTTTGAAGGGGTTATTCCCAATATGGAGCGTCGCTATGCTGAAACAGACAGCAAAACCGTGCGCGATGAACTCGACAAATATCGGATGTCACAACCCTGTAAAAGCTGCCATGGGACGCGCTTAAACGAAATCGCACGCCATGTGTTTGTTGACAATCGAACCATACCAGAACTCACTCACTTACCCGTTGGCGAATTGCAGGCTTACTTCAATCAACTGGAATTGGAAGGTGCTAAAGGTCAAATTGCTGACAAAATCATTAAAGAAGTGCGCGACCGTTTGTCTTTCTTGGTGAATGTAGGTCTTAACTATTTAACCCTTGACCGCAGTGCCGACACACTATCCGGTGGAGAGGCGCAACGCATTCGCCTAGCCAGTCAAATTGGGGCTGGCCTCGTCGGTGTCATGTATGTATTAGACGAGCCTTCTATTGGCTTACATCAACGCGACAATGACCGTTTACTACAGACCCTAATTCATCTGCGAGACCTAGGAAATACCGTCATAGTGGTTGAACATGATGAAGATGCCATTCGAGCGGCAGACTATGTACTAGACATAGGCCCTGGAGCGGGTGTGCATGGCGGGCGCATTATGGCGCAAGGTACGCCACAACAAATCATGGATACGCCCGCTTCTTTAACGGGGCAATTTTTGAATGGCTCAAGAAAAATTGAAGTGCCAGAAAATAGACTGCCCACCCCGAAAGAGTGGTTGCGCATTATTGGCGCATCGGGTAACAACTTAAAGAATGTCACCCTTGAAATTCCAGCACGCTTACTCACTTGCGTCACCGGCGTTTCTGGCTCGGGCAAATCTACATTAATTAACGGAACCTTGTCTAAGATTGTCGCCAACAAACTCAATGGCGCGATGCATGAACCTGCCCCTTATCAAAAACTAGAAGGTATCGAACACTTTGATAAAGCAGTGAATATCGATCAAAGCCCCATTGGCAGAACGCCTCGCTCAAATCCCGCCACCTACACCGGCTTATTTACTCCTATACGAGAACTGCTCTCTGCCACACCTGAATCTCGTACCAGAGGCTATACACCTGGGCGTTTTAGTTTTAATGTGAAAGGTGGACGCTGTGAGGCTTGCCAAGGGGATGGCGTTATTAAAGTGGAGATGCACTTTTTGCCCGATGTCTATGTGGCTTGCGATGTTTGTCAAGGCGCGCGCTATAATCGTGAAACTTTAGCCGTTGAGTACAAAGGCAAAAATATTCACCAAATTTTGGACATGACCGTTGAAGATGCACGCGCCTTCTTTGATGCCATTCCAGTCATTGCTCGTAAACTGCAAATGCTGATTGAAGTTGGCTTAGGCTATATTCGTTTAGGACAAAGCGCCACCACTTTGTCGGGTGGAGAAGCGCAACGCGTCAAATTAGCCAAAGAATTGTCTAAAAGAGATACTGGCAATACGCTCTATATTTTGGATGAACCGACGACAGGTCTGCACTTTCATGACATCGAATTGCTGTTAAAAGTTATTCAAAACCTGCGTGACCAAGGTAATACAATTGTTATTATTGAGCATAACTTAGATGTGATAAAAACCGCCGACTGGATTATCGATCTTGGCCCTGAAGGCGGTTCAGGCGGCGGAATGATTATCGCCACCGGCACACCAGAAACCATTGCCAAGCATCCTGATTCTTACACTGGCCACTATTTAAAGCCATTATTAGGTTTAAAATGACCAGGCCTGGTCAAATTTGAGGCAAAAATGGCATTATTTAATTCAGTTAGTTTGCGACTGGCCATGCATTTGCCACTTAGCTTGGCTTTGTTCAGTGGGATATGCCAGGCCAACGCTTTGACTGATTGGCAAGACCCTGAGTACATTCAACGCGCCTTTAACGAAGTTGCATTGAAAAACGAATATCAAAAAACAGATCTCAGAATTGTAAAATGGCAAGTGCCGATTATTTATCAATTAAGCTACGAGCATCTTCAAGGACCCATTCCTTTAATCGAAGAAATGGCTCAAGTTCAAATGAATCATCTTGCCAGCATCACGAACCACGCTATAAAACAAAGTCATCTTAAAGATAAACCCAATTTTAGAATCATCTTAACCAAAGACGCTTATTTTAAGACAACCATTGAAAAATGGGCAGGCTCAAAGATGGGTTATTTAGCGAAAGAATCCAATTGTATCGCCAGTTTTAAACGAAACCAGCATCATGAAATTATACAAGCCAGCGTGGTCATACCCGTTGACCATGCGATGAGCCGTGGGCTTTTACCAGCCTGTATTGTGGAAGAAACCACCCAAGCCCTTGGATTACCCAATGATTCTGACTGGGTGAATCCAAGCATTGCCAATGATGCGAGTAAACTCGATTATTTAACGGGATTAGACTATGTGATGTTAAAACTGCTTTATGATCCAGCAATCAAAGCAGGCATGAGCTTTTCACAAAGTCAGCCAATTCTGAAAGCAAGCATTCAAAAAATGTTAAAAGACCAAACCATTCAAAATGCCTACCAGTCGGTCAAGACAGGCGGCCTTTATCAATTTCAAACCCCTTAACCTTTATTATCTTCTTTAACAAGGTAATTAATTACTAATCCACCCAGCATTAAACCAAATATACCCGGCATATAACTGGCTGTACCATTCACAACACGCCCTCTTGCACCTTCGATGTCTTCCATTGGACCTGGCGGCAGTGGTAATTCAGTTGAAAATACCACAGGAATTTTTGAAGCCGTTTTGTGTTTATTTAAACGCTGACGCATATTACGAGCCAAACCACAAGTATGAGTATTGTCTAAACGACTGACCATCACTTTGCTTGGGTCAGTACGCCGACCTGCTCCCATACTCGAAAAAACAGGCACCTGAGCATCACAAGCGGCTTTAACCAGTGCTACCTTACAATTTAAACTATCTATGGCATCCACCACACAACTGAAAGATTGCGTTAATAATTCAGGCATTGCCTCAGGTGTTATAAATGAAGCCAGCGTATTTACCTTACAATCTGGGTTGATCAACAGAATTCTATCTTTCATGACATCAACCTTGTTAAGTCCAACGGTGGACTCCAAAGCAATAATCTGGCGGTTTAAATTTGAGGGAGACACTTGGTCATGATCAATAATTGTTAGCTCACCAATACCCGCGCGCGCCAAAGCTTCAATAACAAAACCACCAACACCTCCGACACCTGCCACCAAAACATGCGCATTTTGTAATCGAGTAATACCTGCTTCATCAAAAATCAGCAAACTTCTTTCAAATAATGGCTTCATTCACACCCCTTAAATATTTTTGTTGCAGTATCATAAGTGGTTTCAACTAATTCATCCAGCGGCATCTTACGAAGCGCAGCAATAGAGAACGCAACACTATCTACCAATAAAGGATTATTCTGACGATCAGTCACATAAGGAAAATCGGATTCTAAAACAATAGAAGAAAGCAAAGATTCCCGAGCTAGTCGATGATATTTATTTGCATTGGATCTACAAACGACCCCATTAATACCAATTTTTAGACCTAATTTTGTAAATTGGGTTGCTTGTTCATAACTACCCATAAAACCATGCAAACAACCTTTCACAGGATACTGAATGAGCAACTTATAAAGCTCTGAAAAAGCAGCACGACAATGTATTGAAACTGGCAAATTCAGTTCTAAAGCAATAGAAAGCTGTTGTTCAAATAACACCAACTGTTTTTGCTTAAACGGAAGGTAATCTGGAAAAAAGTCTAAACCAATTTCACCAATTGCTGAAACATTATGATCAACCAATTCTTCTTTAAATGATTCTAGATTAGTAAAGTCTTTGACAAACCAAGGATGAAGACCCAATGCATATAAAAATGTAGTGTTGGGTAAATTAAGGCTTAAAAGTGATTTTGGTAAACGGGGAAGAGTTTCGACGATTAATTGAGATAAATGGTGACCTGGAAGATCATACCCTTGGTGAGAATGTGTATCAAAATATCTCAAAACAATTAGACTGGATGAAAAAAAAGCCAGTTAAACTGGCTTTTTTTGGTCTTACTCAGCAGCTTGAGCGGCAGGACGATCCACCAACTCAACATATGCCATAGGTGCATTGTCACCATCGCGGAAACCACATTTTAAAATGCGGATATATCCACCTGGACGAGTCTGGTAACGAGGACCAATCTCAGTAAACAATTTGCCAACGGCAGCTTTATCACGTAAACGAGAAAAAGCAAGACGACGGTTATGAACACTGTCTTCTTTAGCCAAAGTAATTAAAGGCTCAGCAACACCACGTAACTCTTTTGCTTTAGCAACAGTCGTTTTAATAACTTCATGAGCAATTAAAGACGAAGTCATGTTGCTAAACATAGCCTTACGATGAGAGCTGTTGCGACCTAATTTACGACCACTTTTGCGATGACGCATAATAGCTTCCTTCTAATTAAATTGACTCTTTGCTAACAAGGCTAGCGGGTGGCCAATTTTCTAATTTAGTACCTAAACTCAAGCCTCTTTGAGCCAAAATATCTTTAATTTCTTGTAAAGACTTTTTACCCAAGTTAGGTGTTTTCAATAAATGTGATTCAGCACGTTGAACAAGATCACCAATATAGTAGATTTGTTCAGCTTTCAAACAATTTGCAGAACGAACAGTTAGCTCCAAGTCATCTACAGGTTGTAAATAAATTGGATCGTATTCTTCTTGGGGCTCTTCAACCGTTTCAATCTCTTGATGCTTCAAATCAACGAATGCGCGTAGTTGATAATGCAGAACTGTAGCTGCTTGCTTAATTGCATCTTCAGGATCTAAAGTACCATCTGTGACGACTTCTAAAATTAGTTTATCAAGGTCAGTTCTTTGTTCAACACGCGCGTTTTGCACTTCATAACTTACGGTATGAACTGGACTAAAGCTAGCATCTAGCTTTAAAACGCCAACGCCTGTTGAACTATCAGAATCAGACTGTACTGCTGCGCGATAACCAATACCTTTTTCAGCCTTTAAAGTCATATTTAATACAGCACCTTCACTCAGGTGGGCTATGACTAGATCAGGGTTCATGATTTCTACATCATGATTTAACTGAATATCAGCAGCAGTTACGATTGCTGGGCCTTTCTTGTTCAAAGTTAATTGAGCTTCAGATTTCTGGTTTAGCTTTATAGAAACTTCTTTAAGATTTAACAAAATCTCAAGAACATCTTCACGAACACCTTCAATAGAAGAATATTCGTGAAGAACACCATCAATTTGAGCTTCAACAAGAGCTGCACCTGGCATAGAAGATAATAAAATTCTTCTGAGAGAATTACCTAATGTATGACCGAAACCACGTTCCATTGGTTCAAGAACAACACGACTATGGAAATCTGAAACTCTTTTAATATCAACCAAACGCGGGGTTAGTAGTTGTTCTAACATTTCTTGCATTAGAAATTTTCTCCGTATCAGTATTACTTAGAGTAAAGCTCAACAATCAAGTTTTCAGCGATATCAGCAGACAAATCAGAACGATCAGGAACTGCTTTATAAGTTCCTTCAAGTTTGTTTGAATCAACTTCTACCCAGCTAACATGACCAGCTTGAACACTCATTCCCATCGCAGCAACAATACGGCTTTGGTTTTTTGATTTTTCACGAACACTGATAACATCACCTGCAGAAACTTCATACGAAGGGATATTTACATTTGAACCGTTTACTTGGATAGCCTTGTGAGATACCAACTGACGAGCTTCAGCACGTGTAGAGGCAAAGCCCATACGATAGACTACGTTGTCTAAACGGCTTTCAAGAATTTGCAACAAGTTAACACCAGTTGAACCCTTACGACGGTCAGCTTCTTTGTAATACAAACGGAATTTCTTTTCTAGTACACCGTAAATACGACGAACTTTTTGTTTTTCACGTAGCTGTAAACCATATTCGGTTACGCGCTTACGACCTGCCCCGTGCTGCCCAGGTAACTGATCAATCTTACACTTAGATTCGATGCTACGAACACCGCTTTTAAGAAATAGATCAGTACCTTCGCGACGAGATAGTTTACACTTTGGACCAATATATCTAGCCATGATTACCTCAGAATTTTATACGCGACGTTTTTTCGGTGGACGACAACCATTGTGTGGAATTGGCGTTACATCAGAAATCGATGTAATTTTAAAACCAACACTGTTAAGTCCTCTCACAGCTGAATCACGCCCTGGACCTGGTCCTTTGACCATGACATCCATATTTTTAACACCATATTCGGTAGCCAATTGACCTGCTTTTTCAGCAGCAACTTGAGCAGCAAATGGTGTACTTTTTCTTGAACCACGGAAACCACTTCCACCGGCAGTTGCCCAGCTTAGTGTGTTTCCAGTGCGATCAGTAATCGTAATAATGGTGTTGTTAAAAGTAGCATGAACATGCGCCACTGCATCAGTGACTACATGTCTATTCTTTTTCTTTACTGCAACACGCGAATTTGATTTTGCCATAACTTAATCTCGCAAATTAATGCTTATTATCTCTTGATTGGTTTTTTAGGACCCTTACGAGTACGAGCATTGGTTTTAGTTTTTTGTCCACGTACAGGAAGACTGCGACGGTGACGAATACCTCTGTAACAACCCATGTCCATCAAACGCTTGATGTTCATAGAAATGTCACGACGTAAATCACCTTCAATTTTATAGTTTGTGACTTCAGTACGAAGTGCTTCTAACTGATCTTCAGTTAGTTCGCGAACCTTAGTTACAGGGTTAATATTTGCAGCTGCACAAATCTTTTGTGCAGAAGTTTGACCAATACCAAAAATTGATCTTAAACCAATAACAATATGCTTGTTCGCTGGAATGTTTACGCCGGCAATACGAGCCATTTTGCGCTCCTTAACTATCCATCTTTCGAAAACGGGCAATTATACCCATAATCACAATAAATTACTAGAGATAATTCAAAAAGAATTATCTACCCTTTAGATTTGCTTTTTTCATCATCTTTTCGTATTGACCTGACTGCATATGCGTTTGAATTTGCGTCATGAAATCCATAACAACAATAACGATAATCAACAAGGAGGTTCCACCAAAATAGAAAGGAACATTCCAATACAAAATTAGAAACTCTGGTAACAAACACACCGCTGTAATATATACCGCACCCGCTAAAGTGAGGCGACCCATAATACTGTCAATCTTACGCGCAGTCTGTGGACCAGGACGCAAACCTTGAATCTGAGCACCAGATTTTTTTAAGTTATCTGCAATTTCATCAGGATTGAAAACAATCGCTGTATAAAAGAAGCAGAAGAATATAATTGCCATTGCATAAAATAATATATACAAAGGCTGACCAGGTGACATAGTTGTTGCTATATCTTTTAACCAACCTAAATTTTCAGCAGATCCAAACCAACCACCCAAAGTCGCAGGAAACAAAATAATACTTGATGCGAAGATAGGAGGAATAACGCCTGCCATATTTAATTTAAGTGGTAGATGACCTTCTTGACCACCATAGAACTTACGACCACGCATTTGCTGTGCGTAATGTATTGGAATTCTACGCTGACCTCTTTCTACAAATACAACAAAGGCGATTACTGCAAAAACCAAAGCTAATAAAATAAAAATGGTAATAGCATGTAAAGCACCTGAATTAACTTGTTCGAAAGTACCACCAAGAGCTGACGGTAATCCAGCAACAATACCAGCAAAAATAATTAAAGAAATACCGTTACCAATACCTCTTTCTGTAATTTGCTCACCTAACCACATTAAAAAGATTGTTCCACTGACCAGTGTTACAACTGCAATTAATTTGAACATAAATCCAGCTTGAACAACGACTGACATGCCATTTATGTTCTGCGATTCAAGCGCAATCGCCACACCTAATGCCTGAAAAGTTGCTAATACAACTGTTCCATAACGAGTATATTGGGTGATTTTACGACGACCTGCTTCACCATCTTTTTTAATCTGCTCTAAGGTTGGGGAAACCACCGTTAAAAGCTGCATAATGATAGATGCTGAAATATAGGGCATAATCCCTAAAGCCAGAATAGATAAACGTTGCAAGGCACCACCCGAAAACATGTTAAACATGTCAAGAATGGTACCTTTTTGTTGTTCAAACATTGCAGCCAGAGCAATTGGATCAATTAAAGGAACAGGAACATGAGTTCCTAATCTATAAATAATGAGAGCAGCAAGTACAAAAAATATTTTATTTTTTAACTCACCAGCTCCACTTGATACGCTTGCTTGACTCTTCATAAATTACTCGACTGAACCACCGGCTGCTAAAACAGCTGATTTAGCCGATTCTGTAATTCTCAAACCTGACAATTTTACTGCTTTTGTTAATTCGCCAGAATTGATTACCTTAACTTCTTTAATTGTGTCAGAAAAAAAATCTGCTGCTTTTAAAACGGCAACATCAATAATTTCAGCATCAATTTTAGACAAGGTATCTAAACGAATCTCTGCAACGCTTGCTGCTTTGCGTGACGTGAAACCAACTTTTGGTAGACGACGTTGTAAAGGCATTTGACCACCTTCAAAACCGATTCTTGGCATACCACCAGAACGAGACTTTTGTCCCTTGTGACCACGGCCACCCATCTTACCTAAGCCAGAACCTTGTCCACGACCTCTACGCTTATAGGCTTTTTTAGCGCCTTCAGCGGGTTGTAAAGTATTTAGTTGCATCTTATGCTTCCTCAACTTTTAACATATATGAAACTTTATTGATCATTCCACGATTTTCAGGAGTATCAATAACCGTTACAGTATGGTGCATTCTTCTAAGACCTAAACCCTTAACGCATGCTACATGCTTAGGAATACGACCAATAGAACTTTTAACCAAAGTAACACTTAATTTTTTTTGATCAGCCATCTTATTCACCTAAAATTTCAGCAACAGTTTTACCACGTTTTGCCGCGATTAGTTCTGGGCTGCTCATTCCAGTTAATGCATTTACGGTTGAACGTACTACGTTTACAGGTCTAGTTGTACCGATACATTTAGCCAATACATCCTTAACACCCGCTGCTTCAAGAACAGCACGCATTGCACCACCAGCAATAACACCAGTACCTTCAGAAGCTGGCATCATAACAATGTTAGCTGCACCTTGCTTGAAGTTAATTGGATACTGTAAAGTGCTGCCATCTAAGCTAACAGACTTCATGTTACGACGAGCTTGCTCCATTGCCTTTTTAATTGCAACAGGAACTTCACTTGCCTTACCACTTCCATAACCAACTCGACCTTCTCCATCACCAACAACAGTTAGTGCTGAGAACGCAAATACACGACCACCCTTTACTACTTTAGCAACACGGCGAACAGAAACGAGCTTTTCAACTAGGCCATCTTGACCTTCTTGTAATTCCTTTGAAGACATTTTGAACCCTTTTATTAAAACTCTAGTCCGTTTTCACGCGCAGAATCAGCTAAATCTTTTACACGGCCATGGTATTTAAAACCAGAACGATCAAAGGCAACTGCAGTAATACCTGCAGCTTTTGCTTTTTCAGCGATGAATTTACCAACAACTTTTGCAGCATCCTTGTTACCAGAATAGCTGATTTCTTTTTTGACTTCTGCTTGTAAAGTAGAACTTGAAGCAACAACAGTCACACCATCAGCTGAAATCAACTGCGCATAAATATGTCTTGGTGTTCTGTGGATACTTAAGCGTGCAACTTTTTGAGTAGCAATTTTAGCTCTTACTTTTTTAGCTCTACGAAGTCTGGTAGTTTTTTTATCCATTTTCAATTCCCTACCTATTTCTTCTTAGCTTCTTTGCGAAGAATAAACTCATCAGAATACTTAACACCCTTACCTTTATAAGGCTCAGGAGGACGGTATCCACGAATTTCTGAAGCAATTTGACCAACAACCTGTTTATCAGCACCTTTAATTAAGATTTCTGTCTGTGTTGGGGTTTCAACTGTAATTCCAGCTGGGATTGCATGATTTACTGGGTGAGAAAAACCTAATGTCAAATTAAGATTTTGACCTTCAGCTTTCGCACGATAACCAACACCAACCAAAATAAGTTTCTTTTCGAAACCAACTGTTACACCTTTAACCATATTATTGATTAAAGCTCTTGCAGTTCCGGCTTGTGCCCAGTTTTCAATACTTTCAGAGACTGGACTAACATTGATTACATTATCAGCAATGTTAATAACGACTTTATTGTTTAACTGTTTTTCCAAAGTTGCCTTAGCGCCTTTAACAGTTACCATTGTTCCATTTACTTTTACATCAACACCAGAGGGTAATGTAATTGGAGACTTTGCAATTCTTGACATCTAAATCTCCTTAAGCAACGTAACAAATAATCTCACCACCAACACCCGCAGTACGAGCTTGACGATCAGACATGATTCCTTGAGATGTAGAAATAATAGCTACACCCATACCAGCAATTACTTGTGGTAATTCATTTTTATTTTTATAAACACGTAAACCTGGTCTACTAACACGCTTGATCATTTCTATGACAGGCTTACCTTCATAGTACTTAAGATCAACAGACAACTCAGACTTACCGTTTACTTCTTTAATGCTATATGTATTTACATAACCTTCATCTTTAAGAACTTTAGCTAAGGCAACCTTAACTTTTGAAGAAGGAATGACAACATTTGAATGACCAGCCATCTGGCCATTTCTGATGCGAGTTAACATATCCGCAATTGGATCAGACATACTCATATTACTTAATCCTTACCAACTAGCTTTTCTTAAACCTGGAACATCACCTTGCATTGCTAAAATTCTTAGCATGTTACGTGATAAACCAAACTTTCTATAAACACCATGAGGGCGCCCAGTCAAACGACAGCGGTTACGCTGACGAACTGAAGAAGAATTGCGAGGTAGTTTACTTAACTTCTCAATTGCATCTAAACGCTCTTCATAACTTAAATTGATATTAACTGTTGCAGCCTTTAATTCAGCACGCTTATCAGCATACTTAGCAACAGTCTCAGCTCTTTTGTTCTCTCTAGCAATCATTGATTTCTTAGCCACGAGATACTCCTTACTTCTTAAACGGGAAGTTAAATGCTTCTAATAAAGCTTTAGCTTCTTCATTTGTTGCTGCAGTTGTAGCGAAGTTAATATCCATACCACGAATCTTATCGACTTTTTCAAATTCAATTTCAGGGAAAATGATTTGCTCTTTAAGACCTAGGTTATAGTTACCACGGCCATCAAATGCTTTTGCATTGACGCCTTGGAAGTCTCTAACGCGTGGTAAAGCAATATTCACTAAACGGTCTAAAAATTCATACATTTTTTCGCCACGTAAAGTTACTTTACAACCCAAAGGATATCCATCACGGACCTTAAAGCTAGCAACTGATTTACGAGCCAAGGTGCGAACAACTTTTTGACCTGTAATTGCTTCCATATCAGCAACTGCATTATCAAGAACTTTCTTGTCTGCAATTGCATCGCCGACACCCATGTTAACTGTAATCTTTAACAGTTTAGGTGCTTGCATAGGAGAAGAATAACCAAACTTTTCCATAAGCTTTGGTAATACTTCTTCTTTATAAATTTTTTTTAATCTTGCCATATTCCTAACCTAATTAAGCGTCAACCGCTTTTCCTGTAGATTTAAAGAAACGCACTTTAACACCATCTTCTACACGTACACCGACCTTGTCAGCTTTTTGTGTTTCAGGGTTATATAAAGCAACATTTGATGCAGCAATAGGCATTTCTTTCGAAACGATACCACCTTGCTCACCAGTCATTGGATTTGCTTTGACATGCTTTTTGACTAAGTTAATACCATCAACGATTACTTTGTCACCTGATAGAACAGCAGAAATTGAACCTTTCTTAGCTTTATCTCTACCAGTAATGATGATTACTTCATCACCTTTTTTCAAACGATTCATTATCTAAATCCTTATAACACTTCAGGAGCTAATGAAACAATTTTCATAAATTTTTCATTTCTTAGCTCACGAGTTACTGGTCCAAAGATACGGGTTCCAATTGGCTCTTTTTTGTTATTAAGAATAACAGCAGCATTGCCATCAAATTTAATTAACGAACCATCTGGACGACGTACACCCTTAGCTGTTCTGACAACAACCGCATTGTATACATCACCTTTCTTGACCTTTCCACGAGGGGCTGCTTCTTTAATTGCAACCTTAATAACATCACCAATACCAGCATAACGACGCTTTGAACCGCCCAATACTTTTATACATTGAACGCGTTTAGCGCCACTGTTATCAGCAACATCAAGTACTGTTTGCATCTGAATCATGGTGATACTCCATACTTAAATTGTGAAAAAAAACGATTATAGCACAAAAACCACCAGAATAACTAGTCCCATTTTCATGGCTTGGTTATTTTGGCGGTTATTTGCTAAAAATTTAAATTGTTAAATATTAAAGTTTAGCTTTTGCGTCAATACTGACTAAAGTCCAAGTTTTGTTCTTTGATAATGGTCTGCATTCTTTAATAGAAACAGTATCACCAACTTCACATGCATTTTCAGCATCGTGAGCCATAACTTTTGTAGACTTTCTAATAAACTTCTTATACTTTGGATGCTTAACGAAACGATCAATTTTTACAACAATAGATGATTGCATGCTATTGCTAACAACTGTTCCTTGCATCATACGTGCTTTTGTTTCTGTACCAGACATTCTTATTTACTCACTTTTTGACGAATGATGGTTTTAACTCTTGCAACAGAACGACGGACGGCCTTCAATTGAGCAGTATTTTTCAACTGACCAGTTGCATGTTGCATTCTTAAGTTAAATTGCTCTTGCAACAAAGCGATTAACTCTGCGCGTAACTCATCAACCGATTTTTCTTGTAATGATTTTACTGACATCTTACATCACCGTTCTTGTTACAAACTGGGTCTTAAATGGTAACTTAGCAGCTGCAAGCTCAAAAGCTTCACGAGCAACTGTTTCCTCAACACCCTGCATTTCATAAATCATACGACCTGGTTGAATTTGAGCAACCCAATATTCAACACTCCCTTTACCTTTACCCATACGAACCTCAAGAGGCTTACTGGTAATTGGCTTATCAGGGAATACACGAATCCAAATCTTAGCACCACGTTTTACTTTACGAGTCATAACACGACGACCGGCTTCAATTTGTCTTGATGTCATACGGCCACGCTCAACAGCTTTTAAGCCGAACTCACCGAAGCTTACTTTATTACCAACTAAAGCCAAACCACGGTTACGCCCTTTATGAACTTTTCTAAACTTTGTACGTTTAGGTAATAACATAATTTAGTATCCTTTTAGTTGCGGCCTTTTTTGGCAGTAGCTTGCTTTTCGTTATCTAGAGAAAATTTACCAAGCTTTTCACCTTTAAAGATCCAAACTTTAACACCAATTTTCCCGTAGGTTGTATCTGCTTCAAAAGTCGCATAATCAATATCAGCACGGAAAGTATGTAGAGGCACACGACCTTCACGATACCATTCAGCACGAGCAATTTCAGCACCGTTTAAACGGCCAGAAATGTTCACTTTGATTCCACCAGCACCAATACGCATAGCATTGCCAACAGCACGCTTCATTGCACGTCTAAACTGGATACGTTTTTCTAGTTGCTGAGCAATACTCTCAGCAACCAATTTAGCATCCAACTCAGGCTTTTTAATTTCTTCGATATTGATATTGACAGGTAGGCCAGTCTTAGCCATTAACAACTGTTTGATTTTCTCAATATCTTCACCTTTTTTACCAATAACAACACCTGGACGCGCAGTATGAAGTGTTACACGCACTCCATTAGCAACACGCTCAATGTGAATCTTACTGATTGAAGCATGTGATAATTTTTCATTTAAAATCTTTCTGATTTCGACATCGCTTACAAGGAAATCCGAATAGTGCTTACTATCCGCATACCAGCGAGCGTTCCAATCCTTGGTAATTCCTAAACGAATACCTACTGGATGTACTTTTTGACCCATTCTGGTTCTCCTTACTTATCGCCAACAGTAACTGTAATATGACTAATACGCTTTTGGATACGGTTTCCACGACCCTTTGCTCTCGCACGCATACGCTTCATAATTGGACCTTCATTGATAAAGGTTGCAGTTACTTTTAGTTCATCGATATCTGCACCTTCATTATTCTCAGCATTTGCAATGGCTGAATTAAGTACTTTCTTAATTAACTCAGCTGCTTTTTTATTGCTAAAAGTTAGAATATTGACGGCTGACTCGACATCTTTCCCTCTAATCATATCTGCTACTAAACGAGCTTTTTGAGGAGAGATACGAGCAAATTTATGTGTTGCACTGACTTGCATGATTATTCTCCTATCGCTTAGCTTTTTTATCAGCAGCATGACCACGGAAAGTTCTAGTCATAGAGAACTCACCTAATTTATGGCCAACCATATTTTCTGATACAAATACTGGGATATGTTCTTTACCGTTATGAACGGCAAGAGTTAAACCAATCATATCGGGTAAAATCACCGATCTTCTTGACCAAGTTTTAATTGGACGCTTATTACCAGATTCTTGTGCCTCCATCACCTTTTTATAAAGGTGATGATCTACAAAAGGACCTTTTTTAACTGAACGTGGCATGAATCCTTCCTTACTTACTGTTTCTACGACGTACGATCATTTTATCAGTACGCTTATTACTACGAGTCTTCTTACCTTTAGTTGGAACACCCCATGGACTGACAGGGTGACGACCACCGGAAGAACGACCTTCACCACCACCGTGCGGATGGTCAACAGGGTTCATCGCAACACCACGAACAGTAGGTCTAACACCTCTCCAACGAGAAGCACCGGCCTTACCTAGCTTACGAAGACTGTGTTCTGAATTACCCACTTCACCGATAGTTGCGCGACATTCAGAAAGAATCTTACGCATTTCACCAGAACGAAGTTTTACTAAAACATAAGCACCATCACGACCTGCAATTTGAACTGCCGCACCAGCACTACGTGCAATCTGTGCACCCTTTCCTGGACGCATTTCCAATGCATGCACAACTGTACCAACCGGGATGTTTCTTAAAGGTAAACAATTTCCTGGCTTAATAGACACATGCGCACCAGACTCAATAACATCGCCTGCTGTAACATTTTTAGGTGCTAGGATATAGGCACGGTGTCCATCTGCATACTTAATTAAAGCAATATGAGCTGTACGGTTTGGATCGTACTCTAAACGCTCAACAGTTGCTGGAATACCATCTTTATCACGTTTAAAATCTACTAAACGGTAATGTTGCTTATGACCACCACCTTGGTGACGAACAGTAATACGACCATTTGAATTACGACCACCTTTCTTAGATTTTTTTTCTAATAAAGCTGCATGTGGTTTGCCTTTGTGCAATGTTGGTTCAACAATCTGAACAACAAAGCGACGACCTGGAGAGGTTGGCTTTGATTTTTTAATAATTGCCATCAGAAGACTCCTTATTCCGCGCCAGAAAAGTCAATTTCTTGACCTTCTACCAAACGAACGATTGCCTTACGCACACCATTGCGTTTACCAACACGACCCTTAAAGACTTTTGTTTTGCCCTTTAAGTTAATCATGTTTACTGACTGTACTTTTACATTAAAAAGTGACTCTACCGCTGCCTTTACTTCTGGCTTAGTTGCAGTAGGCTCGACTTTAAATACGTACTGATTAGCTTCAGCTGCATAAGCTGACTTCTCAGAAATATGTGGAGCCAACAATACTTTTAATAAACGTTCTTGCTTCATGCTAAGCTCTCCTCAAGCTGTCTAACAGCACCTTGAGTCATAATGACATTCTTAAAGCCAATCAAACTTACTGGATCTAAAGACGCAACATCACACACATCTGCATGATATAAATTACGAGCTGACAAGTATAAATACTCATCAAAACCTTCAGTAACAACTAAAACATCTTCAATGCTAAGGTTTGCTAATTTTGCTTTAAATTCTTTAGTCTTAGGCGCATCAATCTTAAACTCATCAACAATCACCAAACGACCAGTACGACCAAGCTCAGAAATAATTGAACGCATTGCACCACGGTACATTTTACGATTTACTTTTTGAGAAAAATCTCTATTGTGACCAGCAAATGCACGACCACCACCAACCCAAATTGGACTACGAGAAGTACCGGCACGAGCGCGTCCAGAACCTTTTTGATTCCAAGGCTTTGCACCACCACCGCTGACTGCTGCTCTATTTTTTTGGCCTTTAGTTCCAGAACGAGCACCATTCATGTAAGCAGTAACTACTTGATGAACCAATGACTCGTTAAACTCAACGCCAAATACATTTTCTGCAACTGATACAGAACCTGATTCTTTACCAGTTGTTAATTCAATTAATTTAAATTCCATGACACCCGCCTTACTTGACTGTCTTACGTACAATAACAGTGCTACCTTTAGCACCAGGAACTGCACCTTTAATCAATAAAAGATTGTTTTCAACATCTACTTTGACTAAGCCAAGGTTTTGAGTAGTCTGACGAACTGCACCCATGTGCCCCGCCATTTTCTTACCCTTAAATACACGACCAGGGGTTTGGTTTTGACCGATAGAACCAGGTGCTCTGTGAGAAACAGAGTTACCGTGAGTCATGTCTTGCGTTCTGAAATTATGACGCTTAACTCCACCCTGGAAACCCTTACCTTTCGTAACACCAGTCACATCAACTACATTCAAATCTGAAAGTTGTGCAACAGTAATCTCTCCACCCAATTCTAAACCAGCTAGATCTGTGTCAGAATCTACACGAAATTCCCACAAACCAACGCCTGCTTCAACACCAGCTTTTGCAAAGTGACCGGCTTCAGGCTTAGAAACACGACCAGCGTGCTTTTTACCTAAAGTAACCTGGACTGCAGAATAGCCATCAATTGAAGCAGTTTTTAATTGAGTAATTCTATTTGGCTGAACTTCGATGACTGTAACAGGCGTAGAAACACCTGATTCATCAAAAATACGAGTCATACCAATCTTATGCCCAATGACACCAATACTCATAATACACCTCATTATTATTAAACCTAGCTATTACGATTGATAGCTAGCACTTGTTACGAATTAACGTAACTCTAGTTGAACATCCACACCCGCAGCAAGATCTAATTTCATCAATGCATCTACAGTTTTATCTGTAGGATCAACGATATCTAGCATTCTTTTGTGAGTACGAAGCTCATATTGGTCACGCGCATCTTTGTTAACATGCGGTGAAACCAAAATTGTAAAACGCTCTTTACGAGTAGGCATAGGAATTGGACCACGGACTTGTGCACCAGTTCTTTTTGCTGTCTCAGTAATTTCTTTAGCAGATTGATCAATCAATCTATGATCAAACGCTTTCAAGCGAATACGAATATTCTGAGTCGCCATAATTTCATTCTCGTTATTTTAAGATATAGAAAAGCAGATGCACTGAAAGCACCCACAAACTAAAGAAGCGGATTATACTGACTTCTTTTTTAAACTGCAACTTATTAATTTAAAATAAAAAAAGAGAGCCGAAGCTCTCTTTTTACAAAACGCTGTACTTAACTAAATATTAAGCAAGAATTTTAGCAACAACACCCGCACCTACAGTACGACCACCTTCGCGGATTGCGAAACGTAGACCTTCTGACATGGCGATTGGGTTGATCAACTCTACAGTCATCTGTACGTTATCACCTGGCATTACCATTTCAACACCCGCTGGTAATTGACATGCGCCAGTTACGTCAGTGGTACGGAAATAGAACTGTGGACGATAGCCGTTGAAGAATGGTGTATGACGACCACCTTCATCTTTACCTAGTACGTAAACTTCTGCTTCGAACTTGGTGTGTGGAGTTACTGTGCCTTTGTGTGCCAATACTTGACCACGTTCGATGTCTTCACGCTTGGTTCCACGTAATAGGATACCTACGTTGTCACCCGCTTCACCTTGGTCTAGTAGTTTACGGAACATTTCTACACCAGTTACTGTTGTTTCAGTGGTTGGGCGAATACCGATAATTTGTACTGTTTCACCTACTTTGATCACACCAGTTTCGATACGTCCAGTTGCTACTGTTCCACGGCCTTGGATTGAGAAGATGTCTTCTACTGGCATTAAGAATGGCTTGTCTGTTTCACGAGTTGGTGTTGGGATGTAGGTATCTAGTGCTTCTACTAAACGCGCAATTGCTGGTTCACCGATTTCTGATTGGTCACCTTCGATTGCTTTTAGTGCAGAACCCATGATTACTGGTGTGTCATCACCTGGGAAGTCGTACATGTCTAGTAGTTCGCGGATTTCCATTTCTACTAGTTCCATTAACTCTTCGTCGTCTACCATGTCTGCTTTGTTTAGGAATACTACAATGTATGGTACACCTACTTGACGTGATAATAGGATGTGTTCACGAGTCTGTGGCATTGGGCCGTCAGCTGCTGAACATACTAGGATTGCGCCGTCCATCTGTGCAGCACCAGTGATCATGTTTTTAACATAGTCAGCGTGGCCTGGGCAGTCTACGTGTGCGTAGTGACGGGCTTCTGATTCGTATTCTACGTGTGATGTAGAGATGGTGATTCCACGCTCTCTTTCTTCTGGTGCGTTGTCAATTTGACCGTAGTCTTTAACTTCTCCACCAAATTTACGTGCTTGTACAATTGTTAATGCCGCTGTTAATGTGGTCTTACCATGGTCTACGTGACCGATAGTTCCAACGTTTACGTGCGGTTTTGAGCGTTCAAACTTTGCTTTTGCCATTTTTATCTACCTTATTAGAAGCCCCGCCAACGGGGCTAAAGTTTAATTAAGAACCTTTTTTCGACTTTGCGATAATTTCTTCTTGAATGTTACGAGGAGCGTCATTGTATTTCTTGAACTCCATGCTGTAGTTAGCGCGACCCTGAGTCAAAGAACGCATTTGGTTAGAATAACCAAACATCTCTGAAAGTGGTACCTCAGCTTTTACTGACTTTCCAGTCGGAATGTCATCCATAGCCAATACTAAGCCGCGACGACGGTTAAGGTCACCAATGATGTCACCCATATACTCTTCAGGCGTTGTTACTTCTACAGCCATGATTGGCTCAAGAATTACAGGATTTGCTTTTGCAGCACCGGCTTTAACACCCATACCAGCAGCAACACTGAACGCCATTTCGTTTGAGTCAACATCATGGTATGAACCATCAATCAATTCAACTTTAACATCAACCATTGGGAAGCCAGCAATTACACCGTTTTCCAATTGAGCTTTTGCACCTTTCTCAACCGCACTGATGTATTCACGCGGAACAGAACCACCTACTGTGCTATTGACGAATTCAAAGCCAGTACCAGGTTCTTGTGGGAACATTTTGAATACAACATGCCCATACTGACCACGACCACCAGACTGACGAACAAATTTACCTTCAGCTTCAACAGCAGTGCGAATAGTTTCACGGTAAGAAACTTGAGGCGCACCAATATTTGCCTCAACACTAAATTCGCGCTTCATACGATCAACGATGATGTCTAAATGCAATTCACCCATACCAGAAATAATCGTTTCGCCTGTTTCTTCATCCGTATGTACACGGAAAGAAGGATCCTCAGCTGCCAATTTACCTAAAGCAATACCCATTTTTTCTTGGTCAGCTTTGGTTTTAGGCTCAATTGCAATCGAAATTACTGGCTCTGGGAAATCCATACGCTCAAGAATAATTCTATTGTCTGGATCACACAAAGTATCACCAGTCGTTGTATCTTTAAGACCAACGGCACAAGCAATCTCACCTGCACGCACTTCTTTAATCTCTTCACGAGAGTTTGCATGCATTTGCAACATACGACCTACGCGTTCACGCTTCTGCTTAACCGAGTTATACACTGGACTTCCTGCTGCCAAGAAACCAGAGTAAACACGCATAAATGTAAGCGTCCCAACATAAGGATCTGTCATGATTTTGAATGCAAGTGCTGCAAAAGGCTCGTCATCAGTCGAATGACGCTCTGCTGGTGTACCATCTTCAAGCTCACCTTTAATCGCAGGAACATCAATTGGCGCAGGCAAGTAATCAATAACACCATCAAGTAAAGTTTGAACACCTTTATTTTTAAAGGCAGAACCACAGAACATAGGTACGATTTCAACTGCGATACAACGCTTACGAATACCTTCTTTAATTTCAGCTTCTGACAAATCACCTTCTTCAAGATATTTATCCATTAATTCTTCAGATGCTTCGGCGGCAGACTCCACCATTTTTTCGCGCCATTCTTGACACAATTTAATCATGTCTGCAGGAATGTCTTCATATCGGTACTGCATACCCATATTCTCTTCTTCCCAGTAGATTGCTTGCATCTTAACCAAGTCAACTACACCACGGAAAGTTTCTTCTGCACCAATTGGTAACTGCATAGGCACAGGTTTTGCACCTAGACGATCGATAACCATCTGGTTAACATTCAAGAAATTAGCTCCAGCTCTGTCCATTTTATTAACAAAGCCCATACGAGGAACGCCATACTTATCCGCTTGGCGCCACACTGTTTCAGACTGAGGCTCTACACCAGAAACTGAACAGAAACAAGTAACCGCACCATCTAAAACACGCAATGAACGCTCTACTTCGATTGTAAAGTCAACGTGACCTGGCGTATCGATAATGTTAATACGGTGCTGTGCATATTGCTTAGCCATCCCGCTCCAATGCGCTGTTGTCGCTGCAGAAGTAATGGTAATACCACGTTCTTGCTCTTGCTCCATCCAGTCCATGGTTGCGCCACCGTCATGAACCTCACCAATTTTATGAGAAACACCGGTGTAATACAAAATACGCTCAGTTGTTGTTGTTTTACCCGCATCAATGTGGGCCATGATACCGATATTACGATATCTTTCTAAAGGAGTTGTACGTGCCACTTTAATAACCTTTTATTAAAACACAAATAATAAAGGCCCTTTCCAGGGCCTCAATTAGATTACCAACGGAAATGTGAGAAGGCTTTGTTAGCCTCTGCCATTCGATGGGTATCTTCTTTCTTCTTGATCGCAGAACCACGATTTTCAAGCGCGTCAGACAACTCACCTGCTAATCTAAGCATCATGCCCTTTTCACTTCTCTTACGAGAAGCGTCAACTAACCAACGCATAGCTAAAGCAACTTTACGCTCAGGACGGACTTCTACTGGTACTTGATAAGTTGCTCCACCTACACGGCGAGATTTAACCTCAACCATTGGACCAACATTATCTAATGCTTCTCTTAATAATAAAGCGTGGTCTCCACCTTTTTTTCTCTCAACAACAACATCTAATGCGTCATATACGATTTTTTCAGCTACAGCCTTTTTCCCGCTTACCATAATCATGTTAACAAATTTTGTTAACGTAGTATCACCAAACTTAGGATCGGGTAAAACCAATCTTTTTGGTATTTCTCTTCTTCTTGCCATTCTTAACTCTTCCGGTATAAATGTATTTCTAATATTGCAAAGGGTATGTTAAAAGCAATTAAGCTTTTGGACGCTTCGCACCGTACTTTGAACGACCTTGTTTACGCTTAGTCACACCTGCGCAGTCTAATGCACCACGCACTGTGTGATAACGCACACCAGGCAAATCTTTTACACGACCACCGCGAATAAGGATCACGGAGTGTTCTTGTAGGTTATGACCTTCACCACCAATGTAGGTAGAAACTTCAAAACCATTCGTTAAACGTACACGAGCAACTTTACGCAGGGCAGAGTTAGGCTTTTTAGGGGTTGTTGTATAAACACGCGTACAAACACCGCGACGCTGAGGACAAGCTTCTAACGCACGAACGTTTGATACTTTTACTTTATCTTTACGCGGCTTACGCACCAACTGGTTAATAGTAGCCATTAATTCTTACTCCATTTAAGATTTGACTCTTAATTTACACGAAATGCCCACGAAATAGACTTCCGTGAGCAAGGTTGAAAGATTTTAGAGACTGACATGCTATTTGTCAAGAATAAGTTTTTGAAATCATATAGATTTACACTTATCAAAATTATAACTCTGTTGTCTCTTCCATAACTTCTACAACTTCTTCAGTTGTAGTATCTTGAGCAGCAATAAAAGACTTCAATTCAATTTGAGTCTGCTCACTCGCTGCTTTACGCGCTTTATGATAGGCATAACCTGTTCCGGCTGGAATTAAGCGACCTACAATAACGTTTTCTTTTAAACCAACTAACTGATCGCGCTTACCACTGACCGCAGCCTCTGTTAAAACACGAGTTGTTTCTTGGAAAGACGCCGCTGAAATAAATGACTCAGTTGCCAAAGACGCTTTAGTAATCCCTAGAAGTACGCGCTGATAAGTCGCTTCAACTTCACCTTTACTGCGAGCAAGTTCATTAAACTCAAGAACTCTTGCATATTCTGCTTGCTCACCTTTGATTAAGTTAGTATCTCCTGAAGTTTTAACCTCAACCTTTCTTAACATCTGACGCACAATCGTTTCGATATGCTTGTCGTTAATTTTTACACCTTGTAAGCGATAAACATCTTGTACTTCACTCACAACATATTCCGTCAGTTTTTCAACACCTAACAGTCTTAAAATGTCATGCGGATTTGGATTACCTTCAACAACAATATCCCCCTTCTCAACACGCTCACCTTCAAAGACATCCAATGAACGCCATTTAGGAATTAGCAATTCATATTGTTCACCACTGTCTTGGGTAATGATCAATCTTTGCTTGCCTTTTGTTTCTTTTCCTAAACCGACAACACCAGCTACTTCTGCCATGATTGCAGGTTCTTTAGGCATACGCGCTTCAAACAAATCAGCTACGCGAGGAAGACCCCCGGTAATATCTTTTGTCTTTGAAGACGCTTGAGGAATACGAGCAATAATGTCACCTGGGTGAATATCATCATTACTTTGTACAACAACAATTGCATTTTCAGGTAAATAATACATCGCTGGTGTTTGCGTTCCTGGGAAAGGTACAACTTCACCCGCAGCATCCACTAACTGTATGTATGGACGCGTTTCTTTATTGACTGCTGAACGATCTCTAGCACTCTTAACAACATGGGTTGTTAAGCCTGTTAATTCATCGGTATGCTCTTCTACAATCCCTTCAAAGTTACCAAATTCAACACGACCTTTAGTCTCAGTAATGATTGGATGCGTATGAGGATCCCATGCAGCCAGAACTTCACCTGACTGAACCATAATGCCGTCTTTAACTTTTAGCACAGCACCGTAAGGAATTTTATAACGCTCTTTTTCACGGCCAAGTTCATCTAAAATTGAAACTTCACCCGAGCGAGAAGTCACAATTAAACGATCTTCAGAGTTGGCGATTGTTTTTAGGTTATCAAACTTAACTTTACCTTCATGACGCACTTCAACTTGGCTTTGAGCTGCAGATGCGGATGCTGTACCACCGATATGGAATGTACGCATCGTTAACTGAGTTCCTGGCTCACCGATTGACTGAGCAGCCATAACACCGACTGCTTCACCCAGGTTAACCAAATGACCACGCGCTAAATCACGACCATAACAACGCTGACAAATACCAAACTTTGTTTCGCAAGTAATGGTTGAACGGACTTTGACGCTATCCACACCGCTCTTATCAATGATTGCAACTAAGCGCTCATCTAATAAAGTCCCCGAGGCGACAATGACTGACCCATCTAAGCCAACCACATCATCTGCCAGTACACGACCTAGAATACGATCTTTTAGCTCCTCAACAACATCACCACCTTCAACATGTGAAGATACAGTAATACCCGCAGAGGTTCCGCAATCATTTTCTGTCACAACAACATCTTGCGCAACATCAACTAAACGGCGCGTTAAGTAACCAGAGTTTGCTGTTTTCAATGCAGTATCTGCCAAACCTTTACGCGCACCGTGTGTAGAGATAAAGTACTGAAGTACGTTTAGACCTTCACGGAAGTTTGCAGTGATCGGTGTTTCAATGATAGATCCATCTGGCTTAGCCATCAACCCACGCATACCACCTAACTGACGCATCTGTGCAACGCTACCACGCGCACCAGAATCCGCCATCATGTAAACAGAGTTAAATGATGTTTGCTTAACTTCATTACCCTTAGCATCAATAACAGTTTCAAACTGCAACTCGTCCATCATGGACTTGGTAACCAATTCATTCGTATGAGACCAAATATCAACGACTTTGTTATAACGCTCACCCTCGGTTACTAAACCTTGTGAAAACTGTCCTTGAATTTCAGCAACCTGCTCTTCTGCACGAGCAATGATGCCTGCTTTTTCATCAGGAATTAACATGTCATCTGAACAGAATGAAAGCCCTGCTAAAGTAGACCATTTAAAACCGGTATACATCAATTGGTCAGCAAAGATTACCGTTTCTTTAGGACCTAACAAACGATAACAAGCATTTAATGCCTGACTAATGCTTTTTTTCGTTAAATCTTTGTTAACCAAATCAAAAGACAAACCTTTAGGCAAAATTCTTAACAATAGCGCACGACCAGCCGTTGTATCAATGATTCCACGAGTAACACTTTCAACACCCGCTTCATCAACAATTGTTTGCTCTAACTTAAGTTTGATCATCGTGTGCAAATGGACAACTTTGGCATCCAATGCACGCTGAACTTCCTGCCAGTTAGAGAAAGCCTTACCTTCGCCAACTTCGTTAATGCTTTGACGAGTGATGTAATAAAGCCCAAGAACAACGTCCTGAGAAGGCACAATAATTGGGTCACCGTTTGCAGGTGATAACAAGTTATTGGTAGACATCATCAAAGTACGCGCTTCTAATTGTGCCTCTAACGATAGAGGAACGTGAACCGCCATTTGGTCACCATCGAAGTCAGCGTTAAATGCCGAACAAACTAACGGATGTAAATTAATTGCTTTACCTTCAATTAACACAGGTTCAAATGCTTGAATACCTAATCTGTGGAGTGTCGGTGCACGGTTTAATAGTACTGGATGTTCACGAATGACTTCATCAAGTACATCCCAAACCTCTGGCAACCCTTGGTCTACCATTTTCTTGGCAGCTTTAATCGTTGATGCTAAACCACGCTTTTGCAATTTACTGAAAATAAAAGGCTTGAATAACTCTAAAGCCATTTTTTTCGGTAAACCACACTGATGCAGGCGCAAAGTAGGACCTACCACGATTACCGAACGACCAGAATAGTCAACACGCTTACCTAACAGGTTTTGACGGAAACGACCCTGCTTACCTTTGATCATATCTGCCAAAGACTTTAACTGACGCTTGTTAGTACCTGTTACTGCGCGACCACGACGACCATTATCCAATAATGAATCAACCGACTCTTGCAGCATACGCTTTTCGTTACGCACAATAATATCTGGCGCCATCAAATCCAATAAACGCTTCAAACGGTTGTTACGGTTAATCACACGGCGGTACAAATCGTTTAAGTCAGACGTTGCAAAACGACCACCATCAAGTGGAACTAAAGGGCGTAATTCAGGTGGCAATACTGGCAATACATCTAATACCATCCATTCTGGACGGTTGCCTGACTGCAAGAAAGAATCCACTAACTTTAAGCGTTTTGAAAGTTTCTTTTGCTTAGTTTCAGAGTTGGTTGTATCCATCTCTTCTTTCAAGCGAACTTCTTCAGATTTTAAATCAATCGATTGAAGCATTTTCTTAATGGCTTCAGCACCCATTTGCGCCTCAAATTCGTCGCCATATTCATCTAAAGCATCTAAATACTCTTCTTCAGACAATAACTGCCAAGGCTCTAAAGGTGTTAAACCGGGGTCAACAACCATGAAAGCTTCAAAATAAAGTACCGCTTCGATTTCTTTTAACGTCATATCCAACATTAAACCAATACGAGAGGGCAATGATTTTAAAAACCAAATATGTGCCACTGAAGTCGCAAGATCTATGTGACCCATGCGCTCACGACGCACTTTAGATTGAGTTACTTCAACGCCACATTTCTCACAAATAACACCACGGTGTTTTAAACGCTTGTATTTACCACACAAGCACTCATAATCACGGATAGGTCCGAAAATTTTGGCACAAAATAAACCATCACGCTCAGGCTTGAAGGTACGATAGTTAATGGTTTCTGGCTTCTTAACCTCACCAAACGACCAAGAACGAATCTTTTCTGGGGAAGCAAGAGAGACTTTGATTGCATCAAAATCACTTGAAGCGTTTTGTTGTTTTAGGAATCCTAATAAATCTTTCATTAATCTTGCTCCAACTCAATATCGATACCCAGTGCACGAATTTCTTTACGTAATACACTGAAGGACTCTGGAATACCAGGTTCCATATATTCATTACCATCAACAATGTTTTTATACATTCTTGTACGACCATTCAAGTCATCTGACTTAACCGTTAACATTTCTTGTAGGGTAAAGGCTGCACCATAAGCCTCAAGCGCCCATACCTCCATCTCTCCAAAACGCTGTCCACCGAACTGCGCTTTACCACCTAAAGGCTGTTGAGTTACCAAGCTGTAAGGACCGGTTGAACGCGCATGCATTTTGTCATCAACCAAGTGGTTAAGTTTCAAGTAATACATATATCCAACGGTTACAGGTCTGTCAAAAGCTTCACCAGAAATACCATCAAATAGTGTCATCTGCCCACTTTCTGGTAAATCTGCTAATCTCAAGAAAGCCTTAATCTGGGCTTCAGATGCGCCATCAAAAACTGGCGATGCTAAAGGTACACCTTTACGAAGATTGCCTGCCAACTCGATAATTTCTTCATCAGAGAACTCTTCAAAAGCCACTTTTTGACCTTGTGATTCGTTATAAATTTGATCTAAGAAACCACGAATTTCCTTAATGTCTGCTTGTCGCTTTAACATAGCATCAATCTTGACACCCAATCCTTCAGCCGCTAGACCTAGGTGAGTTTCAAGAATCTGACCAACGTTCATACGTGATGGAACCCCAAGAGGGTTCAAACAAATGTCAACAGGACGGCCTGTTTCATCGTAAGGCATGTCTTCAACTGGGCAAATGCGCGAAATAACACCCTTGTTACCGTGACGACCCGCCATCTTGTCACCAGGTTGGATACGACGCTTAACCGCAACATACACCTTAACCATCTTAATAACACCTGGCGCTAAATCATCACCTTGTGTTAACTTCTTACGCTTTTCTTCAAATAATGCATTAAGTTGCTCATGCTTAGCTTTAAGCTGAGCTTCAACTGACTCTAGGTATCTAACAACTTCTTCATCAGCAACATTTAAATTAAACCATTTAGATTTCTCTGTTTTTGACAACATCTCTTCATCAATAACAGCACCTGAAACCAAGCTCTTACCGACCAATATCACTTTGATACGCTCGTAAGAATCTTGCTCTAAAATCTTATATTGCTCGTCAATATCCTTACGGACTTTTTGAAGCTCATCCGCCTGAATCGCTAAAGCGCGACTGTCTTTCTTCTCACCTTCGCGAGTAAAGACCTGAACATCTATAACCGTTCCTTCGATACCCTTACCAACACGCAATGAGGTATCTTTAACATCAGAAGCTTTTTCACCAAAGATAGCGCGCAGTAATTTTTCTTCTGGTGTTAGCTGAGTTTCACCTTTAGGCGTCACCTTACCAACCAGAATATCACCTTGCTTAACTTCAGCCCCGACATAAACAATACCGCAGTCATCTAGTCGCGCTAAAGCTGATTCGCCGACATTTGGAATATCTGCAGTAATTTCTTCAGAACCTAACTTAGTGTCACGTGCTAAACACGTTAGTTCTTCAATGTGAATTGTTGTATAGCGATCTTCTTGAACAACGCGTTCTGAAATTAAGATAGAGTCTTCGAAGTTGTAACCGTTCCATGGCATAAAGGCGATACGCATGTTTTGCCCCAAAGCCAATTCACCCAAGTCCGTTGAAGGACCATCAGCTAAAACGTCACCACGAGTAACAACATCACCCGCTTTAACAATTGGCTTTTGGTTGATACAAGTATTTTGGTTAGAACGCTGGTACTTAACTAGGTTATAAATATCTACCCCAGAAGCACCTTCTTCGATTTCATTTTCGTTCGCTTTAACAACGATGCGACTGGCATCCGAAGAAATAACCTTACCACCACGAGACGCAACGACAGTTACACCAGAATCAGCTGCAACAATTTTTTCAATCCCGGTTCCAACCAAAGGCTTGTCTGCTCTTAAAGTAGGAACTGCTTGACGCTGCATGTTCGAGCCCATCAAGGCACGGTTAGCATCATCGTGCTCCAGGAACGGAATCAATGATGCCGCAACTGAAACGATCTGCATTGGAGACACGTCCATGTAGTTAATATCTTTAGAAGATGACAGCGTAAATTCGTTTTGATGTCTTGCAGAAACTAAATCATCAACAAGGTATCCATCCGCATCCACTTTAGCACTTGCCTGTGCGATGACATACTGGGCTTCATCAATCGCAGAAACATATTCAACTTCATCTGTTACCTTGCCATCAATAACCTTACGGTATGGTGTTTCAAGGAAACCATATTTATTGGTTTTTGCGTAAATAGCCAAAGTATTGATCAAACCGATGTTTGGACCTTCAGGAGTTTCGATAGGACAAACACGACCATAATGCGTTGGGTGAACGTCGCGAACCTCAAAGCCTGCACGCTCACGAGTTAAACCACCTGGCCCTAACGCAGAAACACGACGCTTATGCGTAATCTCAGATAAAGGGTTCACTTGGTCCATAAACTGCGACAACTGAGAAGAACCGAAGAATTCCTTGATTGCCGCAGAAACAGGCTTAGCATTAATTAAATCTTGTGGCAATAAACCATCGGTTTCTGCTTGATTTAAACGCTCTTTAACAGCACGCTCAACACGGACTAAACCAACACGGAAAGCATTTTCAGCCATTTCGCCAACTGCACGAATACGACGATTTCCAAGGGTATCGATATCATCAATTGAACTTAAACCGTTACGAATTTTTATTAACTCGTGAACAACATCAACGATATCTTTATTTTCAAGAACAACAACACCTTCGTTTTCATCACGACCTAAACGACGGTTTAATTTCATACGACCAACGGCAGACAAGTCATATCGTGCTTCATCAAAGAATAAGCTTTGGAATAAAGCTTCTGAAGATTCTTTTGTTGGTGGCTCACCAGGACGCATCATGCGATAGATTTCGATCTGCGCTTCTAGTTGCGAGGTCGTAGAGTCTAAATTGATGGTGTCAGAAATATAAGGCCCTTGCTCCATTTCATCAATGTATAACAAAGAAAGTTTAATTTCTTTCATACCTGAGAAAGAATCGATTAGATCCGCGGTAATTACATCATTAGCACGGGCCAATAACTCACCTGACTCAGTATCCATAATACCGTTGGCTAAAACCTTGCCTAACAGATAATCTGGAGAGACCTCTAAAGTTGTAATTTTTGAATCTTTAAGCTGCTTAATGTTTCGAGCTGTAATACGCTTACCAGACTCGATAATTTTTTGTCCTTCATGCTCAATATCAAAAACAGCCATTTGACCTTTTAACTGATCAAGATTTAAGGTTAAAGTAAACTTACCTTTTTTGCCTATGACTTCACTGGTAGCAAAGAATTCATTCAGAATTTCTTCGTTGTTATAACCCATGGCACGAAGAAGAACAGAAACCGGTAATTTACGGCGTCTATCGATACGAACAAAAACAGCGTCATTATGATCAAATTCAAAATCTAACCAAGAACCACGGTAAGGAATAATGCGAGCATTAAATAAAACTTTACCTGATGAGTGCGATTTACCTTTGTCACTATCAAAGATTACACCAGGAGAACGGTGAAGCTGAGTAACGATAACACGCTCTGTACCATTAATAACAAAAGTACCATTATCTGTCATTAGAGGAATATCCCCTAAATAGACTTCTTGCTCTTTAACATCTTTAACAGGACGCTTACCAGCAGGTGCATCCTTATCAAACAATACTAAACGCATCTTAACTCTTAAAGGTGATGCATAAGTCACGCCGCGTTGTTTACACTCTTTAACATCAAACTCAGGCTGCCCCATGTGATAGCTGACATACTCAAGGTCGGCGGTACCTGCAACACCATGAATTGGAAAAACAGAACTGAATGCAGCATGTAAACCTTGTAGCTGACGCTCTAAAGGTTTTTTGTCCATTTGCAAAAATTCGTGAAAGGATTCTTTTTGTAAAGACAACAAGTAAGGGACTTCAAGAATTGAAGCACTGGTAGAAAAGTCTTTACGGACGCGTTTCTTTTCGGTTAAAGAATAGGCCATTGATTACCTCTTGATCCTAGTGGATAAAATAAAACTCGGTTTTATTTAGAAAATGCATAAAACTGTAATAACAGAAACAAAACAATAATTACACTTTTACACACTGCTATAAACGAGAAAAGGCCGGCGTCTAAACGCCAGCCATTTCATGCTGCTAAAGCAACTGTGGAAACGAAATTATTTAATTTCGCACTCAGCGCCAGCTTCTTTGATTTCTTTAGCCAAAGCTTCAGCTTCTGCTTTAGAAACACCTTCTTTAAGAACAAATGGAACACCTTCAACAGCGTCCTTAGCTTCTTTAAGACCTAAACCAGTGGCAGCACGAACTGCTTTGATAGCACCAACTTTGTTAGCACCAGCACCGGTTAGGATTACGTTAAATTCAGTTTGCTCTTCTTGAGCAGCACCTGCGTCAGCAGCTGGACCAGCAACTGCAACAGCAGCCGCTGATACACCAAATTTTTCTTCCATTGCTTCAACTAAAGCAACAACTTCCAATACTGACATATTGGCAACTGCTTCTAAAATATCTTCTTTTGTTACAGACATTGTAATCTCCTAAAATTGTCTATTGGGCGTCAATTAAGCCGCTTGTTCTTTTTGTTCTTTAACAGCCACAAGACCACGAGCTAACTTAGCTACAGGTTCTTTCATGACATAAAGTAGTTTGCTCAATGCTTCATCGCGAGTCGGTAGAGCTGCTACTTTGTCTAAGTAACTAGCATCCCACGCGCCTTCACCGATTGACATAGATCTGACAACCAACTTGTTATTCGTTTTTGCGAAATCTTTGAAAACACGAGCAGCATTTCCTAACTCTTCACCAGAGAAAGCAAATACGAGTGGACCTGTGAAAGTCTCACCTAAGTCTTCAAATTTAGTACCCATAATTGCACGACGCGCTAAAGTGTTTTTAATAACACGAATTTGCACACCTGCTTTACGAGCCACATTACGAAGTTGGGTCATATTTTCTACCGTCAATCCACGATATTCAGCAGCAACCATTGAACCCGCATTTGCAGCAACTGCAGCAACTTCTTCAACGACTAGCTTTTTATCTTCGATATTAAGTGCCATTTAACCTCCAAACGGTTTGATATAAAGCAATCAAACCCTTCCATCTACGTAGGCTTAAATCTATTAAGAAGGTAACATCTACCCTCACCTACGGTCTGCGATGGGCTCAAAGAAGGCAACTTCTAGGAGACCCGACGCAATCTACAGAACAAGTTCTGTAGAAAATTCTTTTAATGATTACAAGGATGACTGATCTAAAGTTAAACCAGGACCCATCGTGCTAGAAATAGAAACTTTTTTCATGTAAGTTCCTTTAGCAGTCGATGGCTTAGCCTTGTTTAAATCTTCAATCAATGCTTGTAAGTTTTCAATTAGTTTTTCTGGAGCAAAAGATACTTTGCCGATAGAAGCGTGAATAATACCCGCTTTATCTGCACGGAAGCGTACTTGACCAGCTTTTGCATTTTTAATCGCTGTTACAACATCAGGCGTCACAGTACCGGTTTTTGGGTTAGGCATTAAACCACGAGGACCTAAAACCTGACCTAACATACCAACAACACGCATCGCATCTGGAGAAGCAATAACGACATCAAAGTCCATCATGCCACCTTTAATTTCAGCAGCTAATTCATCCATACCTACAAACTCAGCACCTGCAGCTTTTGCGGCCGCTTGGTTTGCTTCACCTGTAAATACTGCAACGCGAACATCTTTACCTGTACCGTTTGGCATAACCGTAGCGCCACGAACAACTTGGTCTGACTTACGTGGATCGATACCTAGTTTGATTGCAACATCAACTGATTCTGAAAACTTAGACGTTGCTAGTTCAGAAATTAGTGCAAAACCTTCTGTTGCAGGGTAAGCCTTAGCAACATCAATTTTTCCAGCCCATGACTTTTGTTTTTTTGTTAATTTTGCCATTTCGATTACCCTTCTACCAACAAGCCCATTGAACGCGCAGAACCAGAAATGGTTTTAACTGCAGCTTCAAGGTCATTTGCATTCAAATCAGCCATTTTAGTATTGGCAATTTCTTCAACTTGTGCACGAGTTACCGTACCAACTTTCTTCATGTTAGGTACAGCTGAACCGCTTTTAATACCGGCCGCTTTTTTCAACAATACTGATGCTGGTGGTGTCTTGGTGATGAAGGTAAAACTTTTATCACTATAAACTGTGATAACAACTGGAATTGGCAAACCTTTTTCCATTTGAGAAGTCTGTGCGTTAAACGCTTTACAGAATTCCATAATGTTCACACCTTTTTGACCCAAAGCTGGACCAACTGGTGGACTTGGATTTGCATTACCTGCTTGTACTTGCAGTTTGATATAGGCTGCTATCTTCTTAGCCATGATTATCTCCTTGTGGGTAAAGCGCCTTTCGACTCCCCAGGGTTTAAAATAGGTTTAATGAAAAACCTTTGAATGATTGCTTATATGCAAATCAGCTTTTTACAACCTGAGTAAACTCAAGCTCAACAGGTGTAGAACGACCAAAAATCAAAACAGACACTTGCAATCTGTTTTTGTCATAGTCAGTTTCTTCAACAACTGCTTCAAAATCTTTAAATGGACCATCAACTACGCGAACCATTTCACCAGGTTCATAGATAACTTTTGGTCTTGGCTTATCAACGCCTTCTTCAACCTTACTCAAAATACGGTCTACTTCTTTTTGAGAGATTGGCGCAGGACGATCACTGGTTCCACCGATAAAACCCATAACTTGTGGCACACTTTTAACCAAATGCCAGGTTGCTTCTTCCATTTCCATTTGCACTAGGACATAACCTGGAAAAAACTTACGCTCACTGGTTCTTTTCTTACCGTCACGGATTTCAACAACTTCTTCAGAAGGCACCAGAATTTGGCCAAACTTTTCTTCCAAGCCTGAGCGCTCAACATATTCCACCAGCGCTTTTTTAACCTTATTCTCATAACCGGAATAAGCATGTACCACATACCATCTTTGTGCCATCTTTTATCCACCCTGACCTGTTAGTAGCTGAACTGCCCATAAAAAGAACATATCCACCAACCAAAGGAAAATACCCATTATTATTACGACCACAAATACCATTAAGGTCATTTGCGTTGTTTCTTGTCTGGTTGGCCAAACGACTTGCTCAACTTCTTTCTTTGCATTTGACAAGTATGAAAACCAATCACGGCCTTTTTCAGTTAGATAAAAAACATAACCAGCCACTGCGGTACCGGCAATCACACCTAATACTCGAATAACCGCATGCACATCCGCAAACATATAATAGGCAGCCAAGGTGCCCACCAATATTGTGACAGCAAGAATTAACTTAACGCTATCCATCGAGGTTGCGCTTTCTTCAATCTTCTTACTCATAATTTTTCACTACAGATAAAAACGACCCGTAAAGGGTCGTTTATTGAATTTGGCAGGGGTGGAGAGATTCGAACTCCCAACACGCGGATTTGGAATCCGCTGCTCTACCGTTGGAGCTACACCCCTGGAATTTTTTACATCTTTCAAAAAAAAGGGGATTATACAAACCCCCTTTCTTTTTTTCAAGCTTTATTTGAAATTAAGCAAGAATTTTAGCAACAACACCCGCACCTACAGTACGACCACCTTCGCGGATTGCGAAACGTAGACCTTCTGACATGGCGATTGGGTTGATCAACTCTACAGTCATCTGTACGTTATCACCTGGCATTACCATTTCAACACCCGCTGGTAATTGACATGCGCCAGTTACGTCAGTGGTACGGAAATAGAACTGTGGACGATAGCCGTTGAAGAATGGTGTATGACGACCACCTTCATCTTTACCTAGTACGTAAACTTCTGCTTCGAACTTGGTGTGTGGAGTTACTGTGCCTTTGTGTGCCAATACTTGACCACGTTCGATGTCTTCACGCTTGGTTCCACGTAATAGGATACCTACGTTGTCACCCGCTTCACCTTGGTCTAGTAGTTTACGGAACATTTCTACACCAGTTACTGTTGTTTCAGTGGTTGGGCGAATACCGATAATTTGTACTGTTTCACCTACTTTGATCACACCAGTTTCGATACGTCCAGTTGCTACTGTTCCACGGCCTTGGATTGAGAAGATGTCTTCTACTGGCATTAAGAATGGCTTGTCTGTTTCACGAGTTGGTGTTGGGATGTAGGTATCTAGTGCTTCTACTAAACGCGCAATTGCTGGTTCACCGATTTCTGATTGGTCACCTTCGATTGCTTTTAGTGCAGAACCCATGATTACTGGTGTGTCATCACCTGGGAAGTCGTACATGTCTAGTAGTTCGCGGATTTCCATTTCTACTAGTTCCATTAACTCTTCGTCGTCTACCATGTCTGCTTTGTTTAGGAATACTACAATGTATGGTACACCTACTTGACGTGATAATAGGATGTGTTCACGAGTCTGTGGCATTGGGCCGTCAGCTGCTGAACATACTAGGATTGCGCCGTCCATCTGTGCAGCACCAGTGATCATGTTTTTAACATAGTCAGCGTGGCCTGGGCAGTCTACGTGTGCGTAGTGACGGGCTTCTGATTCGTATTCTACGTGTGATGTAGAGATGGTGATTCCACGCTCTCTTTCTTCTGGTGCGTTGTCAATTTGACCGTAGTCTTTAACTTCTCCACCAAATTTACGTGCTTGTACAATTGTTAATGCCGCTGTTAATGTGGTCTTACCATGGTCTACGTGACCGATAGTTCCAACGTTTACGTGCGGTTTTGAGCGTTCAAACTTTGCTTTTGCCATGATGCAAACTCCGTTTTCGCAGCACTACACAGGTAGCCCAGCGTCATTAATAAAATGGAGCTCTTAATCGGAATCGAACCGATGACCTCATCCTTACCATGGATGCGCTCTACCGACTGAGCTATAAGAGCAAATATAAAAAAAGCCCCTTTCCTTTCCCTTTTTAGGACTAAAAAGAAGCTTTTGAATTTGGAGCGGGTAAGGAGAATCGAACTCCTCTCATCGGCTTGGAAGGCCGAGGTAATAGCCAATATACGATACCCGCAAATGGTGGAGGGTGGTGGATTCGAACCACCGAAAGCATTGCTAGCAGATTTACAGTCTGCCCCCTTTGGCCGCTCGGGAAACCCTCCTGATTTGTGTGGCGTATTTTATAGAAGTTTCGCTCAGTGTCAACATTAAAAACAAAAAAATGTGACATTTCTTTAACAAAAGTGCAAAAATTCCAAAAAGACGCCTAAAATTAACCAGGCCTGGTTACTTGTAGGCCACTTTTATGGATTTTGGAAGCTTTTATGCAAACTATTTGCCAATTAGAAAACTTTAAAATCATTTACCAAGATGATTACTTAGTTGCCATTCATAAGCCTGCTGGCTTATTAGTGCATCCTTCACCTATAGACAAACATGAAACCCAATTTGCAACCCAAATATTAGAAAGCCTTCTAAATCAACCCGTGTTTCCTATACATCGTTTAGATAAGGCAACCTCAGGCATTCTATTATTTGCTTTAAATAGCCAAACAGCCAATCAAGTTAGTCAACAAATGCAAAATCAGCTTATTCAAAAACACTATCTTGCCATTGTTAGAGGCTGGATACCAGAGATAGGTGAAACCCACCTCCCGCTCAAGCAACACTTTGACAAGATGGTCAAACAATCGCAAATAGATAAGCCCGACCAAAACGCTTCAACTTACTGGAAACGACTAGACACCAGTACCCTAGAGATTCCTCTAAATAAATTCTCATCGCAGCGCTACTCACTCATTAAACTTTCGCCCACCACTGGTAGAAAACACCAATTAAGAAGACATTTAAATGCATTGAGCTACCCGATTATTGGCGATGTCAGTCATGGCGACCGAAATCATAATCACCTGTTCCATGAACAGCTTGGACAACACCGGCTATATCTTGCTGCAACCGAGCTGCACTTAACCCACCCGTCACTCAAAACACCGCTTTCTATCACTGCACCACTAGAGCCGAGCTTTGTTAAAGCTTGTCACTTTTTAAACTTTAGTCAGCCTTAAAACAAAAAAAAGGCCACTTCTTTCGAAGCAGCCTTTTAGAATTTAGCCTGATACATACCCTAGGGTATGCAACATCACTCTTTAAAATTAAAGAATTACGATGTTTTCAGCTTGAGGACCTTTTTGGCCTTGAGTCACAGTGAAAGACACTTTTTGCCCTTCAACTAAAGTTTTGAAACCAGTTCCTGAAGTGATTGCTTTGAAATGAGCAAAAACATCTGGACCATTTTCTTGTTCGATAAAACCAAAACCTTTAGCTTCGTTGAACCATTTAACTGTACCAGTAGTAGTAGACATAATATTTCCTAAATTTATTCAAAAGTAATTAATTGACCTTAAGAGAAAACCCCTTAAAAGCCGGGTGGCTGAAAGTGTTGCTATTACTTATGAAAAAACAGAACTAGAACTAAGACAGGACATCGAAATGGTACATAAATATAAGACTTACTAACAAGCCAGACTCCATTATAGGCTTAAGCTAACTAATGTCAAACACTATATTTAGCGAAAACCTTAAATTTATTCAAATGTCGATTACCCCTTGATCAACCAGACTCTAAAATTGCGTCCTTTGAGCTTATCCGTTTGTAATTTAGTCAGCGCTTGGCTAGCCACTGTTCGATGCACAGCCACATAGGCTCTATAGTCAAACAACTGAATCTTACCCACTTGCGAGCCTAATATTCCGCCCTCACCTGTCAAAGCACCCAAAATATCGCCTGGACGCAGCTTTTCTTTTTTACCACCATCAATTTGCAAAGTTACCATGGATGGTTTTAGCGTCTTTTTAGGTGCCTTTTCTAACAGAGATAAACTTTCACCTTCAATTGTGGTTCCTAAATAGTCACCCAAAATAGCAATTTTATAACCTTCTTTTTCACTGAACAATGAACAGGCAACACCGCGCGAACCCGCTCGCCCTGTACGACCGATACGATGCACATAAACTTCTTCATCACGCGCAACATGATAATTCACGACCAAATCAAGGCCATCAATATCCAAACCTCTGGCCGCAACATCGGTTGCCACCAACACAGACACACTCTTATTGGCAAAACGAACCAACACCTGATCGCGTTCTTTCTGCTCCAAATCACCATTTAAAGCCAAAACAGTCATGCCCTCATCCGCTAGGGCATCTGCAACCATTTGGGTATCTGCTTTAGTATTACAAAAAACCACTATCGACTCTTGCCCATAGGCATTAATAACCAATTTCAAAGCTTGCAAACGATTCGCATCATCCCTAACCTTATAAAAATGCTGTTCAATCGTCAGCTCGCTATGAGTGGATTCAACAGTGACTCGAATAGGCTTTTTTAAAATGCGTTTTGCGATAGAGGCAATCCCTTCTGGGAAAGTTGCACTGAATAACAGGGTTTGTCTTTCATCCGGTAATTGATCAACAATCGCATCTAAAGACGGTTGAAAACCCATCTCTAACATACGATCCGCCTCATCTAACACCAGAGTATTTAAGTGCGCCAACCGCAAAGCACCTCGACGCAAATGTTCTTCAATTCGCCCCGGTGTACCCACCACAATATGTGCGCCAAATTCTAAAGACCCTAACTGAGGCTTAAAAGGCATACCGCCACATAAGGTCAATACCTTAACATTGGGAATTGCACGCCCTACACGGCGGACTTCTTTGGCAACTTGATCGGCCAACTCACGCGTTGGGCATAGCACCAAACTTTGTACCTCAAGATTACTGACATCTAACTTCTCTAACAGACCCAGTGCAAATGCCGCGGTTTTACCAGAACCGGTTTTGCCTTGCGCAATCACATCCTGACCCGCCAAAATGGCTGGCAAACTTTGCGCTTGAATTGGGGTCATGGTTTCATAACCCAATGACATCAAATTTTGCAGAGTATCTGCGTGTAATTTAAGGGAAGAAAAATCGGTTGAGCTCACTGCTGTTATCCTAAGTAATCAAATATAAAGGGATTTTAACACTCACACAATT
This sequence comes from Thiosulfativibrio zosterae, assembly GCF_011398155.1. NCBI lineage: Bacteria > Pseudomonadati > Pseudomonadota > Gammaproteobacteria > Thiotrichales > Piscirickettsiaceae > Thiosulfativibrio > Thiosulfativibrio zosterae. The sequence continues at coordinate 555,557 of NZ_AP021888.1, read as the reverse complement.
TCGTCATCGATTTATAATGTTTTATTCTAAACAAACACGACAACGCTATGACAGACGCCAGTTTAACCGATGAATTCGACCAACAGCACATTTGGCATCCCTATGCCAAAATGCCAGCGCAGCAAGCACCCATCAAGGTGCAAAGAACCCAGGGGTCATTGATTACGCTGGCCAATGGTCAAGTACTCATTGATGGTATGTCTTCTTGGTGGGCCGCCATTCATGGCTATAACCATCCTAAAATCATGCAAGCCATGCACCAACAGATTGAGATTATGCCTCATATCATGTTTGGCGGACTCACCCATCAACCCGCTATTGAGCTGTGCAAACGCCTAGTTGCTTTAACGCCTGATGGACTCAATAAAGTGTTTCTATCCGATTCGGGATCGGTTGCGATGGAAGTTGCGATTAAAATGGCATTGCAATATTGGATGAGCAAAAAAAAACCCGAGAAAAATCGTTTAGTTAGCTTGCGCCATGCCTATCATGGCGACACCTTTGCGACCATGGCGGTCTGCGACCCTGACAATGGCATGCATCATTTATTTAGTAGCATCCTCGCGCCGCATTTTTTTGTTAAAGCCCCCAATTTGCATAACCATAATGATGACATAGAGGAATTAGAAAACATCTTAAAAAAACATCGCCAAGAAATCGCGGCTTTGACCCTAGAACCCATAGTGCAAGGCGCGGGAGGTATGCGGTTTTACCGGGCTGACTATTTAAGACAAGCTAAAGCGCTTTGTGAAAAATACGAAGTACTCTTGATTGCCGATGAAATTGCCACCGGATTTGGCAGAACAGGCAAATTGTTTGCCTGCGAATGGGCTCAGATTACCCCTGATATTCTATGCGTTGGCAAAGCTTTAACAGGCGGCAATATCACCTTAGCCGCCACACTTTGTACGGACGAGATTAGCACCACTATTAGCCAAGGCACTCCGGGGTTATTGATGCACGGCCCCACTTTTATGGGCAATCCTCTTGCCTGCGCCACAGCCGTTGCATCCATTGACCTTTTGCTTGCGAGTGACTGGCAAACTCATGTGCAAAATATCGAAAACACCCTTAAAACCATGCTTTTACCCTTAAATGATTTGGCCGGCGTTAAAGAAGCCAGAGTATTGGGCGCTATTGGTGTCGTAGAATTAAAACGCTCTGATTTAGCCCCCCTTGTACAAGCTGAAGCGATTAAACAAGGCATTTGGCTTAGACCCTTTGGCCGCTTGGTGTATGTTATGCCAGCGTTTAATATTCCGAAAGAACAACTAAACAAGCTGCTTGATGGCATGGCTAAGGCAATTAAAAACATCCTAAATGCAAACCTATAAAACAAAAAAACCGGCTAGGCCGGTTTAATTTAGACAGTTTTGAATTGTTTAAAGGTTTTAAGCTTCAATAATTTCAAAGGTGTGGGACATTTTTACAGTCGCTTCTAACATTTTAGAAACCGAGCAATATTTTTCTGCCGAGAGTTCCACTGCACGCTGAACTTTCTTTTCACTGAGTCCTTTGCCGTACACTTTATAGTGGGCTTGAATCTCAGTATAGACTTTCGGAATGGTTTCGGCGCGTTGTGAACTGATTTCAATCTGGCAATCGGTCACTTCTTGACCACCTTTTTGTAACATCATGATCACATCGATACCAGAACATCCTCCCAAACCCATCAACAGCATTTCCATCGGACGCGCGCCCAAGTTAGCACCGCCAACCTCAGGAGCAGCATCCATCATAACCTGATGACCTGATTCTGTCGTTGCTTGAAAAGCCATACCACCTTGCCATTTAACCAACATTGTCATACCACTTCTCCGCTTTATTTAAGAATTACAGTGCTTCAGTTTCTGGGTCAAAAATATCTTCGACCACAATCACTTTTGGTTTTGGATAGTAGTTAAACTCTGTTGCAGAGGCCAGGGTATAAGCACCCATTTGCTTGCCAACCAAAATATCACCAATTTGCATATCGGGTAATTCAATATCTTCAGCGACCACATCAATCGAGTCACAAGTAGGACCCGCTAGAACGCTGGGATAAAACTCACCATGCGCATCAATGGTTTTTAATGGCGCTAAAGGATAAACAGCATGGTCAAACATTTGTCCACTAAATCCACCGTAAACACCATCATCTAGGTAATACCAAGTTCTGGCACCGCGTTTAGCTTTACCCACTATGGATACGACTTCAATCATCGAAGGCGCAGAGATAAAACGACCTGGCTCAGCAAATATTTCAATGCCTTCTGGTAATTCTGCAAGGGCTTCCATAACTGGTACACAGAAGTCTGCAATCGGCATCACTTCTTCTTGATAAGAAACTGGGAAGCTGCCACCAATATCTAGGAATTTCCACTTCACATTTTTCATGACTTTCATCGCCGCGATACTCGAGCGAATGGCATTCACCTGTGTCATAGGCGATAACGACTGCGATCCCACATGGAAAGATAAACCAACCACATCTAAACCATTTTGCTGTGCCATATCAACCAACACTGGCAATTCTTCTAGCACACAACCAAATTTACGCGACAAATCCACCACCGCTTGCTTACTGCGATAACTGATACGAATGATTAACTCAACTTGGCCCGCATACTTATAGAACTTTTTCATTTCTTCAAAGTTATCAACCACAAAACGCGTACAGCCAAACTCTAGAGCACGCGCAATTTCTTTGTCTTTTTTGATAGGATGCGTGTGAATACACTGATCCCCTTTAATCCCTAAAGACTCAACCAATTCCACTTCACCGATGGTCGCTAAATCAAAATAACTGCCCAATGACTTTAGGCGTTTAATCAATTCAGGGTGAGAAAGAGATTTCAATGCGTAGAACAACTTCACACCAGGCAAGGCTGCCTGTAACGATTTATATTGATAGTCGATTTCTTCTAAATCGAGCACCATAAATGGCGTGTCATGTTTAGCCACCAATTCTTCCAAACTGGCACGGTCAAACTGCTCAAGAACATCTGGGTGAGATTGTTCAGCAAAAGTATCTACGAATTGTTGTGTTTGCTTATCCATTATGTAAAGCTTCCATAATATATTGCGGCAGAGCAAAACTTGCCTGATGCAATGAGGGTGTGTAAAAACGCGTCTGCAAGTTTGCGGCTTGGTAACGCGCCTCAAGCGTGGCTAATGCCACATTTTTGTGTGCTAATTGATTGGTTGCCCAAGCAAAAGTCATTATTCCGCCCACATAGGTGGGAACCGCTGCCGTGTAAAAACTGGCTTGGTCAAATAATGGCGCTAATCTTTTAGCGGTTGTGATCACTTCTTGAGTTTGTAAAAAACTCACCCCATTCTGTGCCACAAAAATCCCACCTTCGTTTAGACAAGATGCAATACCTTGATAGAAACGCGATGTAAATAAAACCTCACCCGGTCCCATCGGATCGGTTGAGTCGGAAATGATAATATCAAACTTTTGTTGCGTTTGATTGACAAATTCTACCCCATCGCCAATCACGATATTGGCACGAGGATTTTCATAGGCGCCCGCAGAATGATTAGGTAAGTATTCTTTACACAAATCAATCACTTGTTGATCGATTTCGACCTGAGTGACCTGCTTTACCGTTGGGTGTTTTAGCACCTCTCTTAGGATACCACCATCACCGCCGCCTATGATTAAAACTGACTGCGCAGAACCATGCGACAAAAGCGGCACATGCACCATCATTTCGTGATAAACAAACTCATCTTTCTCGGTCGTTTGAATCACGCCATCCAATGCCATGACTCGCCCCCATTGGGCATTATTAAAAATAACCAAGTGTTGATGCTCGGTTTGAGCTTCGAACAAGATTTCATCCATCACAAACTGCTGACCCCAGCCAGCATATAAGGTTTCAAGATAATTATTGGCCATCGCCAACGACCTCACCGCGTAATAGATTATTGACATCTACTTTGGATGGATTAAATGCGGCTTTTAAAACTTCAATAGCTTTCTCAGGTTCTGAATCCCCACACATGAAAACATCAAATGCGGCATATTGTCTTTCAGGCCAAGAATGCACACTGATGTGGGATTCGGCCAAAACTGCAACACCCGATATGCCGCCATTGGGGGTAAAGTGGTGCAAATGAATGTGCAACAAAGTTGCTTTAGCTTGCTTAATCCCTTCACGCAATGCCTGTTCCATTAACGCCAAATTATCCAACTGGCTAGCACCCCAAAAGTCAGCAATAATATGCGTACCCGCATAAGTTTTACCATTTTTAGTAATAAAGTGGTCAAGCGTTAAATCTAAATCTCTGGCTGCTTGGTCATGAGTTGGCCAAGTATTATCAATGAGGGTGGTTTTTTCAATCACCTCAAAATGTTCATTACCGGTGACTAAAATATTTTCTGAGTTTGGCATAGGAAGGACCTTACTGAAACATTCGCAATTTGGTTACACGAATGAATGATTAACAAAAATTCGCCAAGACAAGGCTAGCTTGACGAACCCCAACCACACTGAGCGATACGGCAACCGTGTGAGGTTTTAACCATTTTTCTTTGAGAAAAAAGGAGTTGCGTATTATTAACTTTTTTTAAAAGTTTGCAAGTGTTTTTTTCACTTAACAAAAGGTTTTTAAAAACGCTAAAAACCTTAGCTAAGGATTTGATTTTATTTAAAAAGCTCTGCCAACATTTCACCTGGATTTGGCGCACGCATAAAGGCCTCCCCAACCAAGAAACTATTGACTTGATGATCACGCATTTTAGCGACATCTGCCGAACTTAAGATACCACTTTCAGTAATGATAATTCTGTCATCTGGAATTAAACTCAACATGCGAATGGTGGTTTCTAAAGACACTTCAAAGCTGTGCAGGTCACGATTATTAATACCAATCATCGGTAAGGGCAAGCGCAAGGCACGCTCCAATTCCTCTTCATTATGCACCTCAATCAAGACATCCATATTGAGTTGCATAGCCGTTTGCGTCAACTCAAACATCTGCGCATCCCCAATGGCTGCAGCTATCAGTAAGATACAGTCTGCGCCAATTGCACGCGCTTCGTAGACTTGATAATCGTCCACAATAAAATCTTTGCGAATAATCGGTAAATCAACGGCTGCACGCACCTGCTGCAAATACTCATTACTGCCTTGAAAAAAATCTTGATCGGTCAATACCGACAAACAAGCTGCGCCATGTTGCTCGTAACTTTTAGCAATCTCAACCGGATCAAAGGGATCGCGCAAGATGCCTTTACTGGGAGACGCCTTTTTGATTTCAGCTATCACCGCCGACTCACCCGCTGCCAATTTTGCGTGCATGGCACCTGCAAAATCTTTGGGTGGCTTAGCCATCATGGCGCGCATTTTCATATCGCGCAACGGGATTGACTCACAACCTTCTTGAATTTCTTCTAGCTTGCGAAAAATAATTTTTTTTAATATATCGGGGGTTTGACTCATGATTTTTATTTCGTATTGAGAAGCTAAAAAGCCGCTAAATTTAACCAGGCCTGGTTATTTTTAGCGGCTTTTTGGGACTTTTAAGCGTTAAAAGATTGCGTTTTTTCAATAAACGCATTGAGTTTTTTCTGAACATCACCGCTGGCCAACACGGTTCTCGCCAAGATTACGCCTTGCGCATAAGTGTCGGCTAAACCAGACACATACAAGGATGCACCGGCATTCAAACAAACGATATCTTTGGCGGCACTGTCACTATTGGCAAATACCGAACGAATAATATTAATGCTGTCTTGTGCCGAATCCACCGACAAATCCGCTAAAGACGGATGATCCATATCATAATCATAAGGATCAATTTCCCAGTCGGTAATCACTCCATCTTTAAGTTCAGACACAAATGTTTTGCTGGCAATCGAGATTTCATCTAGCCCATCTTGTGCATGCACCACCATCACATGACGCGAACCCAACTTTTGCAACACCTTAGCAAATAACTTAGTTAATCGCTTGTCATAAACCCCAAGCACTTGCGCCGCCGCGCAGGCTGGATTGGTTAAAGGACCCAACATATTAAAAATGGTTCTGACGCCTAATTCACGACGTACACCAATGACATGCTTCATCGCACTATGATGACTGGGTGCAAACATAAAGCCCACGCCCAATTCTTCAACACACTCAGCGACTTGTTGTGGCGTTAAATTTAAATTTACCCCAGCGGCCTCAAGCACATCAGCACTCCCAGACTTACTGGAGACCGAACGGTTACCATGCTTGGCCACCTTACCGCCAGCTGCAGCCACCACGAAAGCACTGGCCGTAGAGATGTTAAAGGTATTCGCACCATCCCCACCGGTTCCGCAGGTGTCCACCAATAAAGAAGCATCTGCAACCACAACGGGCGTGGATAATTCTCGCATCACCTTAACCGCTGCGGTAATTTCTTCAGTGGTTTCGCCCTTCATACGCAAGGCCACCAAGATACCCGCCACCTGAGCGGGTGTCGCCTGGCCCGACATCATTAAACGCATAATCTCTTCCATTTGCTCTGGGAAAAGCTCATGGCGGTTTAACAGTTGTTCTAAGGCTTGCTTGATCATGGGGCGAACTCCTAGCTTACAAATTAAGACTGAACGGACAGGGTTAAAAAGTTTTGTAACATCTTATGACCTTGCTCGGTCAAAATAGATTCTGGGTGAAATTGTACACCTTCTATGGCAAGGGTTTTATGGCGCACCCCCATAATTTCATCAAACTGACCATCGGCAGTTTGTGTCCAAGCGGTGACCTCTAAACACTCGGGCAAAGTGTTTTGGTCAATCACCAACGAATGATAGCGCGTGGTTTGCACGGGATTAGGCAAATCTGTAAAGCACCCAACATTATGATGAAACACTGGTGAAGTTTTGCCATGCATGACTTGTTTAGCACGAATAATATCCCCGCCAAACGCTTGCCCAATCGACTGATGCCCCAAGCAAACGCCTAAAATCGGAATTTTACCCGCAAAGTGTTTTATCGCTGCAACCGAAATACCGGCTTCGGTTGGCGTACAAGGGCCTGGTGAAATCACTAAATAATCAGGATTCAGGGTTTGAATGGTTTCCAAATCTATTTGGTCATTGCGGTAAACTTCAACCTGCTGGCCCAGCTCACCAAAATATTGCACCAGGTTATAAGTGAAAGAATCATAATTATCAATCATTAACAACATCTTAAATCCTTACCCTTATTTATGTTCCGCTTGAGGATTTGCCGTTTGCAAGCCTTCGGTCACGAACTTAGCTGCTTTAAAAATCGCTCGCCCTTTGTTCATGGTTTCATCCCATTCACTTTGGGGAACAGAGTCTGCTACAACACCCGCACCCGCCTGCACAAACAAAGTTTTATCTTTGATAACGGCCGTGCGAATGGCGATGGCGGTATCCATATTACCTTGCCAGCCTAAATAACCGACCGCACCGGCATAAATGCCGCGTTTGACCGGTTCCAGCTCATCAATGATTTCCATGGCTCGAATTTTAGGCGCACCCGATACGGTTCCCGCTGGGAAAGTGGCTCGTAATACATCCATCGCCGTCATACCTGGCTTAGCTAAACCATTCACATTCGACACGATATGCATGACATGAGAGTAACGCTCAACCACCATTTTTTCGGTCAATTCAACCGAACCTATCTGGGCAATTCGCCCCACATCATTACGACCTAAATCAATTAACATTAAATGTTCAGCCACTTCTTTAGGGTCATTTAGCAAATCTTGCTCAAGCTCTAAATCGAGTTCGCGTGTTAAACCGCGACGACGCGTACCGGCAATTGGACGCACCGTCACCTGCCCTTCTTCTAGGCGCACCAAAATTTCTGGAGATGAGCCCACAATTTGTAACTCGCCCAAGTCTACAAAGAACATATAAGGAGAAGGATTCAAATGGCGTAAAGCGCGATATAAATCAATCGGGCTTTCTTCAAACTTAACCGACATTTGCTGTGAAATCACCACTTGCATGGCATCGCCAGCCAGAATGTAGTCTTGAATTTTGGTCACCGCAGCTTTAAACGCTTCTTCACCAAAGCTGGAGGAAAAATCTTGCTCATCGAGTTTAGTGGCGCTGGGCAAATCTTTGGGCATAGGCATTGGCTGATTAATCAGTTCTGCAATTTCGGACATTCGCGCCTGTGCTTTAGCGTAGGGTTTTGGCTGGGTTAAATCTGCATGCACTATCACATGCAATTGACCGCTGAGGTTATCAAAAATCACCAGTTCCTCAGACACCATTAACTCTATGTCTGGGGCACCTATATCATCTTTCTGGGGCACAGATTTTTTAAGGCGTGGCTCCATATAACGCACAGCATCATAGCCAAAATAGCCAACCAAACCACCATTAAAAGCTGGCAAACCTAATTGCGGAAAGACTTTAAAGCGTTTTTGATAGGCTTCAATCCAAGCCAAAGGGTCATCAGAAATTTGCTGCTCTATCACCTTATCGCCATTCCAAAGTGTGACTTGCTGACCTATCACCTGCAGTCGCTTTTGACAAGGCAAACCAATAATGGAATAACGCCCCCATTTATCACCGCCCTGAACCGATTCAAATAAATAGGAATAGGGAGCATTTGCCACCTTATGATAGACACTCAAGGGCGTATCATAATCAGACAAAATGGTACGCATCAGCGGAGCTGATTGATAGCCCTGCTGTGCAAGATTAGAAAAATGCGCTTCGCTCATGACCGTCTCTTTGCTGGCGTTTAAAAAATTACTCGCCTTTTGCGACTAGATAGTTAGGCAATTCCATAAAGGAATCCATCACGACATCTGGCTTATAATTGCGAATGTCTTCACCGTGGTTGTAGCCATAAGTAGTACAGAATACATGGAATCCAGCAGCACGCGCGGCTTTCACATCAGACTTAGAATCACCCAACATCAAGGCATTTTCAGGTGCAACACCTAATTGCTCGGCGGCAAATAACAAGGGCATTGGATGTGGCTTCTTCTCAGCACAAGTGTCACCAGACACGATAACTTTGAAGTAGTCAAACAAGCCTTTGTCTTTCAGTAATGGAACCGTGAAAGCCTCGGCTTTATTGGTCACGCACGCCAAGGTGTAACCTTGGGCTTGCATCCAGTCTAAACCTTCAATCACGCCCTCGTACACACAGCTGCGTTGTGAAGTATTGTGCTTGTAAAGTTCCAAATAAATAGGATAAGCCTTTGCCATTAGCTCTGGATCGGGCATGCCATCGATGGCATTAATCAACGAACGCTCAACCAAGCGTTGTACGCCATTGCCCACCCAATTACGCACAGCCGCTTCACCACGCAATGGCATGTCCAACTGCTTCATCATTTCATCGACGCAATAAGCCAAGTCTGGCACGCTGTCAACCAAAGTACCGTCTAGATCGATCAATACAAATCCGGGTTTAAACTTTTCCATGGAAATCTCTTTTAAATTCAATTTTCTTAAAAGACAAACGCCAGCTTAACTGGCGTTGGTCTAAAACTCATACCTAAGGCATGAAAACAAACTCTTGATTGATCAAGTTATGCCTTAGCTAACTCTTCACGCATTTGTTTAATAACCGTGTCGTAACGATTAGCGTCAGCAGCATTCGCTTTTCCGAAAATACCAGAACCAGATACAAAAGTATCACAACCAGCGGCCGCCACTTCACGAATGTTTTCAACCTTAACACCGCCGTCAATTTCTAAACGAATGTCACGGCCAGAAGCATCAATTAACTGGCGCGCCATTTTTAATTTTTCTAGCGCTTGTGGAATAAAGGCTTGACCACCAAACCCTGGGTTAACCGACATAATCAAAATCATATCGATTTTGTCCATCACATGCTCAAGGTAAGATAAAGAAGTTGCAGGGTTAAAAACCAAACCAGCCTTACAGCCTTCTGCCTTAATTAATTGTAAAGAACGGTCAACATGCTCAGAGGCTTCTGGATGGAAAGTAATAATGTCTGCACCGGCAGAAGCGAAGTCACCAATCACGCGGTCAACTGGCTTGACCATTAAATGCACATCAATCGGTGCATTAACGCCTTCACGAACCATGAATTTCTTTAAAGATTCGCAAACTAGAGGACCAATGGTTAAGTTAGGGACATAGTGATTATCCATAACATCAAAATGCACAATGTCGGCGCCCGCGGCGATGACATCTTTAACATCCTTACCCAATTGTGAAAAGTCTGCAGATAAAATCGATGGAGCAATCCAGTTTTCTTTCTTAGCCATGTTTAAGCCCTTCTATGATAAAAGTAAAATCTTGTCCATTCTAACAGACTGTGATTTCATTCTCAAAAACAAAAATCATTCACCACTGGCTAGACACAAATTTAATCAATAACAAAAAAACAAACTTTTCCTACTGCCTTTTTGCGCTAAAATTGCCAAAATTAACTTTGAAGGACTTGCCATGAGCAATATACATCATTACCCCGCTGTTAAAAGCGTTAAACGCGGCATCCGAATTGCCGAAGTTATTGGCCTGATTTTTGTGGCTTTAGCGACCATCTTTGCCATGATTCAAGAAGTTTACAAAGTGGTCAGCCTAATGGAAGTTCATTTGGGCGATTTGTTACTCATGTTTATTTACCTAGAAATTCTAGCCATGGTGGCGATTTACCTAGATTCCGGTAAATTACCAATACGCTTCCCAATGTATATCGCTTTGATCGCCTTGGCGCGTTATCTCATTTTAGACATGAAAAATCTTACCGAGTGGCAAATGCTGGCGATTGCGGTCACCATGATGATTATTGCCTTAACCGTTTTGATTGTGCGCTATGGTCATTTAAAACTGCCCTACCCAGACCGCGAACAACTCGAAAAAAACCTAGCCGAATAATACCGAACAACTGCCGAACAACTTTTTAGGTGCCTGATATGAAACCTTTATACGAATCCAATCTCACCAGTCTTAAAATGATTAACAAAGGCAAGGTGCGTGACCTTTACGATATTGATGATAAACATCTGCTGATTGTCACCACTGACCGAGTGTCGGCATTTGATGTGGTGCTTCCCACCCCGATTCCTGGCAAAGGTCGCATTTTGACCGAAACCGCCATTTTCTGGATGAAAAAAGCCACCGCCATCTTACCTAATCAATTGGCAGACGATTTATTCTTGGCAGATGTGCTCACCGAAGACGAATTGGCACAAATTGATGGCCGTGGCATGATTGTTCGCAAACTTAAGCCCTTGCCTGTTGAAGCGATTGTGCGTGGTTATTTGGTGGGCTCTGGCTGGAAAGAATATAAAAAATCCCAAACAGTATGTGGCATTCCGCTACCTGAAGGCTTAGAAAAAGCGCAACAATTGCCTCAACCCTTGTTCACACCTTCGACCAAAGCCGCCGTTGGTGATCACGATGAAAACATTTCTTATGAAGAAGTCGTTAAACTCATCGGCGAAGCCAAAGCCATACAAGTGCGTGATTTTAGTATTGCGCTTTATAAAATGGCAGCAGAGTTTGCCTTGGAAAGAGGCATTATCATTGCCGATACAAAATTTGAATTTGGTGAAGATGAAAACGGCATCATTCATTTGATTGACGAAGCCCTCACACCAGACAGTTCGCGTTTTTGGCCAGCCAAAAAATACAAGGTCGGCAAAAACCCCGAGAGTTTCGACAAACAATACATCCGTGATTATCTCGAAACCCTCGACTGGGACAAAACCGCACCGGGGCCTGAATTACCCCAAGAAGTGGTCGACATGACCATCCAAAAATACCAAGAAGCCCAAGCCAGACTGATGGAAAATCCTTAATGCCACCACCGTTTGATGCTTTAAAAGCCTTGCTTGAAACCACCGAATGCGGTGGTTTTTTCATTACAGGCACGGATACTGACAGCGGTAAGACCTATGTGACTTGCCAAATTGCCGAGTTTTTACGCCAAAACTGCCCAGGCCTGGTTATTTTTGGGCGCAAACCGATTGCTTCTGGCGCGATTTTGCTGGCTGATGGCACTTTGCGTAGTGAGGACGCTTTTTTAATTCAGCAAGCCTGCGGCGCTCACGAATCTTTAGAAATGGTTTGCCCTTATGTGTTTGAGCCACCTATCTCTCCAGCTAGAGCGATAGCGCAATCAGAACAAAATATTTTATTACCAGATTTGCTGAAAGCCTGTGAAGCGGATGGCTTTAGACTGGTGGAAGGTGCGGGTGGATTTTATTCCCCCTTAACACCCGATGGACTCAATGCCGACCTAGCAAAGGCATTAGGGCTTCCTCTTATTTTGGTGGTCGGCAATCGTTTGGGGTGCATTAACCAAGCCCTATTGAGCATAACGGCGATTGAAAATAGTGGATTACAGATTGCTGCCGTATTGGTTAACCAAATAACGCCTGATGCGGACACAGACAACTACCAAGATTTACAAGCCCTACTCAAACACAAACCCTACCCTTGTGAACTGATTCCCTTTAAGGCTCACTAAGCATCAGTGAACATCAGTGGGCATAGGCCCTTAAAGACCACTCGGTCAACTTGCCTTTGCCAACATCTTGAATGGCATTTTGGGTATTCTGATCCACATCTAATACTTGTAAGGTCCAAGTGCCATTCAAAGATTCGCCATAAAAAGCATGGCTCACCAAGCGCAGGTTGGGCATGTCATAACTTGAGCGATAGGCATTAAACGGCGTCATTAAAATACTTTTTGTGCCCGAAGGAGAAGTGAGTTGAATTAAATAATCGCTCGCATCTATCTTATGTGCCGTACTGCCAGACGCATTGTTATCAAGCCCCATGATGCTCAGCGTTAATTCCATGGTTTCAACTGTGCGGGTTTGCGTAAAACTCAGCGTTCGTGAAATGCCAGTAGCATCAAAATTCGGAATCTCGTTATTGACACTTAAAACCTGATTTTGGCTCTCAATTTCAACCAGGCCTGGTTGTTTTTGCCCCAGATTTTTCCACTCTAGGGCTTTATCTAGCGCCGCAATCACATCGACCGCACCAAAGCCAAACTCATTACTAAAGTGATAACCTGCCTGATTGGTCACCCAACCTTGCTCTATCGTGACGCGAGTGCTATTAATATCCAAGGTTTTGGCCGCCAAAGCCGGTTGAATTTGGCGCGCGCTGGCCGCTAAAAAATGCTTAATATCGCGCCAACCGGCTTCTGGGTAGGCTTCCAGAAGCAAAGCAGCAACACCACTGACCAACGGGGTGGCGGCTGAGGTGCCATTAAATGCTGAATAGTAATTACAACTTTCATTACCAGACCCACTAAAACCTAAGTTAAATGCAGTATCCACATCTACCCGATATCGATAGCTTTGGCTATAACCAGAACGACAACCCGACTGATCAGTGGTCATTAAAGCGGGTGCATCATCACCATATTGCCCGCCCGCGGCTGAAATCCAAAGTGCAGAACCCGTATTACTATAGTCAGAGCGAACCCCTGAGGCATTAAACGCCCCCACCACTATTTGGAAAGGTGTGGCATTTTCGGTTTCTTGGTTCGCGTTATAACAAGTTACTTGATGAGCCGCAGCTTCAGCACACCAACTACTTGAAAATGCACTGCCGCCGTTATATTCATTGCCGACCGCTTTAATATATAAAGCCCCTTTGCCATCGCGCAATTGTTCAGTGCCTGATTGAATGCCATCTAAAACACTTTCGGTATAAAGATAATCGCTAGAATTTACAGGATTGACTATGTCCTGATTATTACCATAACTTCGGCTGAAAATATCTGTCCAATGAGAGGTTAGGTTGGCAAAGTTTACACGCGCGGACTCATAGCCTAAGGCCGCCAGCTCTTTGGTGATTTCGCCACTACTCGATAACAAATTAAACCCCTGCAAATAAGCTGAAGGCGCCACGCCAGAAATGCCTATGCCATTACCCCCTCTAGCGCCAGCTAAACCAGCTACTGCCGTGCCATGATCACCTGAAGTTAAGGTGCTGGTAGGATCGGTTGTACCGGTCACAAAATTGAAAGAACCATTCGGCAGTACATTAGTGCTTAAATCTTCATGGGCAATTTCTAATCCTGTATCGATTAACGCTATTTTTATGCCTCGACCCGTGTAATTTCGCGCATAAATCCCCCCCGAAAATCCGTGCATATCTTCGTAAGCGGTTCCAGCGCTGGGTGAATCGGCTAATTGAGCGGTATTGTTTAAATACCATTGATAAGACAAGAGTGGGTCATCAAGGCTTGTGATTTCAGGCAGTTCCGTACCTGTCCAGGTATCTTCTTCTGGCGACACTGAAACTGCTACACCACCGCCGCCACCGCAACCTGCCAGTGAGAGTAGCAAAAGTCCGGCTGTCAGTTTTTGGTTTACCAAGCGCCGCTACCTTTTAAAATGGCTTGTGTGGGTGAGGTCTGGCGCATAAATAGCGGTGTCCAATCAGGTAGGGTCTGGGCGGTGTTGGCGGTTAATTGATAATCATGGGTAAATCGATTAGGCGCATTGAGCAAGGTTTTACCACTTAACTGCCAGCCCTTGTCTTTTGCTTGCGTGGTGAGTACGAGGGTTTTATCTTGCAGGCTTGGGGTGATTTCGGTGGTATTAATCTCCATGCCCATGGCATTTAAATCCACTAAGACTACCTGCCCTGCAATCTCAGTTGGCCATGGCGCTTGCAGAGGTGAAACCAGGTTTAAATTTTTAAAAATCACATCCCCTTTGGCATCCGCCAACAATCCCAACGCTGGATTTACACCGCTTAAACGCGACAACTGTAAATGCCCATTAACATTCGCCACAGTCAGCGTTTCGCCATTCGTTTTTACATTTGCCAGCACTTCATCTTCTGCTTGCTGCCACTTAAGCGTAACACCCAGTTGTCCACCCAGCGCATCCAACGGCTGCCACTGCCAAGCGACTTGCCCCAAGGGCTGCTGTTGCCAATTCACTTGGGTTTGTCCAGCCCACCAAGTGCCCTGCACATTGGATAACTGCAAGGCTTTCGGTAAATTGTGTTGTACTGCTGGCAAAGATACCAGATAACTGGCCGGAAAATGCCAAACCACAGACACCAATAAGGTCAAGCCAAACAGGGAAAAGCCAATCAAACCGCGCTTTAGGGTCATAACATCACCTCAAAGCTGACTTTGGCATCCACCAAACCTGGGGCTTGCAAATCGACTTGTAAAGTCTTGGCGCTTAACCCTTGCTGCTCCATTTGCGATAACCAACGGAAAAATCTGGGCGCATTGACCGATTTAAAAGAGATGTCGATTTGTTTTTGTTGTGGCGTCATTTTGTCCATGGCTTGAAACAGATTTTGTTGCTTTAACTGAGTTTGCACATATTGCATTAAAGCACTTTGCGAGCTTAATTTTAAGCTGGGCGAAGCCTTCCCCTGCTGCTCCCAAGTGGGAATTTGCGCTTTGAGCCATTGCCACTTTTCTTCTGCCACTGCCATCTTCGCTTGAGCTTTTTGATGGTTCGTTTGAATCGGCGCCCAAATTAAACCATATAAAATCGCAACCACCAAAATGACCAGCAAGCCGCTGAGTAATTGTTTTTCTCGAGGGGTGCGTTGTTGCAACCAACCCTCATAAAGCGCTAACCATTTTTGCAGACTGGGAGACTGCATCCAAGTTTTAAACATGAATCACCAACCTTGCACTGACTTTGGAGGCCTCTAGAGTTTGTACCTCTAAGCGCACTTTGAATGCCGCATTTTGTTTTAACTGTTGTTCTAGGGTTTGCAAGACTGCCAAGGCATTGGCTTGCAACACCAACTGCATTTCTTGACCGCGCCAACTTAAACTTTGCACTTGAATGGTGGGCTGATTTTTCAACAACTGCTCAACCTTTTGCACGATGGCTGTTGGCCCTAAATTGTCTTCTGTGCTCGTTTGAGCCAAGGCAGTTTTGGCCTGCGCTTTTAAATTGACGATGCGTTTAATATCGGGGAACATTTGCTGGAACAACTGCGTGGTTTGCGCCTCTAAGACTTGGCGATTTTTTTCAAGTTGCTGAGTTTGCCAAAGCGTTTGCCCCAATAAAGTCAGCGCCAACAGACTCGCTGCCAGTGCCACTGGCAACCATGTTTTGTAAGCAACATTAGCCACCGATTTGGCTTGATAAACCCCGTCACGCAAACCAAAAGCTTTAAGCTGCGCACGATTTAAAATAACAGAATCAACAGACTCTAAAATTTGAATCGACTCAAACAGCACGCCTTGCTTTTGTGCCATAAAAGCACACCAAGCTGGCGAGCCGCTAAATCCAGTATAACGCCCCGTACGCACCACTTGAGAGTCTTGCTCGGCAAAGGCTGTGGTTTGCACCCAACAAGTTGTAGGAGCAGTCGCAGGCTCATCCGCTGGCTTTGGCTCAGGCAAAGTCAAACATTCAGGAATCAGTTGCGCTTGTGGCAAACCTGCGGCTTGTAGGGTATCAATCCAAGTTTGCATCAAATGCTTATCGACCACTGCTACCTGAGTCACACCCTCTGCTGTGCGATTTAAGACCTTAAAAAAGACTTGATCAATGGGTTGTGTCACCCATTCTTCAAACACATAAGGCAAGGCTTGCTGCCATTGCGATTTGCTTTTACCAGGCACTGGAGCTGATATTAACAACACCTGTTGACTGGGCACGCTGACCCAAGTCACTTGGCTCAAGGCCTCGGGGCTGTGTCCCTCTAAACCGCAAAGTTGTCCCTGTAAATCAAACCCCAGCTTTGGCGGCTGGCTTGAAACAGGCGGTAAGTGTGTGTTTTGCATAAATTCTCGTTTATTCTTCAGGCGTTGTGTTGTCTGTCGGCGGTTGTGGAGTTTCTAATACCCCAAACCAACGCTGTACTAAACTGACTTGTTTATCAGCACCCCGATATAAAATGGCTGACAATGCTTGGTCAGCAACCCCAAAACTGATTTGACCCTGCAATAAAAAATAATTGCTTTGCGTGGTCAAGACCGTATCGGGTAAATCTTTATTCACTTCTTCGACTTCAAACTGCGTTTGATCGACCATAAATTTTCTAAAATCCGCGACCTGCTCCACCGGATTTAACTGTCGCTCATCTTCCCAAGCTTTCGCCAATTCTGGAGTCATCCAATCTGCCAATGCAATCAAAACGCCCGCTGGCGCGGTATTGACATTAATTTGGGTCACCTCTGGTAAGGTGGCGACTTCCTCTTGCAGCAGTTGCATGGCTTGATCATCAAAGCCTTTCAACAAGCGTAACTCTTGCACCAACACCAAGGGTTGATTGGCGGTGCGATAAGGCGGCTGATTCAGCAAATAGGTTTCAGACTCCGCCCCCATGGGACTGATGGTGTTATCCGCATCCACCCAGTCGGTCACCACATCACTTAAATCGGGCGCCAAGGATTTGCGCTCAAAATAGCGTTGTAAAATTGCTTGCCACACCTTGCGCTTGGCTTCGTCTTTTTCCATAACATTATTCAGATTCAAATGACCTTGTTGGTCCGTTAAAAAACCCGAAATCTGTCCTCCGCCAAAAGGAATTGGCGGCATGGGCTGAGCCCATTGTTCATTTAAGTGGTCAAACTTATTGGCTTGTGCATCCAAAGACAAACCTTTCTTAACCCAAACTTCTAGCCCATTTGCCACGGCCATGGCTTGTGCTTGGTTTAGACGATTTTGACTGCGCAAAATATCCAAATGCTGTTGATACAACAACTGCGACACGATAATCGACACCAGCGCGACCACCAACATCACGGTCATCAGCGCAAATCCTTGTTGATGTTTGCAGATCATGGCGGCGTCGTCCCTGTGGCTTTGCTCGCACCGGCAATCGCAGCTAAACCATCTACGCCTAAAATCAAACGCCTTACTTCACCAAAACCAGCATAATTAAACCGAATTTCAACCAGGCCTGGGAGTTCTGTGGCGGTTTGTTCTGCTTCTGGCCAGTTGGTTTGCCAAGCTTTTTGAGCATTAAGCTGACGCACTTCAAACTGGGTCACGCCGTCTAAAATTTCTATTTTTTGTGGCTCCGTATTCGGCGCTCTATCCAGCACTGGCCACACCCAACGAATCAATTTTTTATTATCCACGCTATAAGCCACGCGCACCAACCCAGAAATGCCGTAAGGCGAGGGATAAAGCGCAATTCGGGTCAATTCCACTCTATCTGGCTGCACCCAATAGGCAGGCAAACTGGAACCCAATACATCTTGCACGGTGCGGGGTGCCATCTGCGAAAAATCTTGCTCCATCCACCAAACCGCGCGCTGCAAGTCAGCAAACTCCGTGCTCTTGCTTTCTAGGTTTTGCGACACCTCCGTCACTTCAGCAATCGACTGATAGGCCAGCACAGCTATCACCGCCGAAATCGCCAGAGCGACCAATAACTCAATCAGCGTAAAACCGCGTTGGCTCTGTTTCACTTGCCCACCACCGTGATGATGGCGGCACTGGGTTCCACTTGTCGATTGCCGGCCTCAATTAAAGTGACTTTAAGCGTGGCTTTTTGCACATCGGGCACCAAAGTGGGTTCTAACACCAGTTCGGTTTGCCAGTCGGCACCCATAAAATTAACGGTTTGTTTTTTGTCGCCACCCGAACTTGATGTATCCAAAGCCTGTTGCAATTCAATTAAGCGATTTTGCGCGACCCAAGTGGCAATCACCCGATTTTGCAAACCACTTTGCTGAAACACCGTTTGCCCCAAGGTTTGGCTGAGTGCAGCTAAAGCCACCGCGACGATCACCAGCGCAATCAGCACTTCTATTAGGGTAAAACCTTGTTGAGTTTGTTTGATACCAGGCTTCATTGCTTCAACTCAAATCGTAGAATCGGGTTCCAACTCAATTGTGCTTTTAAATCCGTGGATTGAAAACGCATTTCACCGGGTAAAATCTCACCGCTGGGCCAGCAAATCCAACCAGGCCTGGTCAGTTTTTGGGCTTTTGCGACGGTTTCATCTGCTTGCCAAGTCACTCTAATACCGGCTAGCCAAGCCATATCTTTGGCGCCAGCAAAGGCTTGCCACTGCCCTTGCGAAACTTCAAGCATTTCTAGTCCCTTGTCACTGGGCACCAAGGCCATCATGTGCTGCGAAAAAGCAGCTTGGTCACAAGTTTGTTGCAAAGCCCCTTGCACCTGCTTAACTTGTTGACGCAACAAAGCCGAATCATTCGGCGCCATCGACACCATGCCGACTGCCAGCAACACCGCCACGATCAACACCACCACCATGAGTTCAATCAAAGTAAAGCCTTGTTGGGAGTGACGGTTCATGGATAACTTATTTGAGCGTCCAGTTGCCAAAGGTAGCATTGACACCTTCGCCGCCTTCTTCACCGTCTGCCCCTAAACTGTATAAATCAAATGCACCATGCTCACCAGGACTGAGGTAGATATAGTCTTTGCCCCAAGGATCTTTAGGCAGTTGTTGCATATAAGGTTTCCAATTGGGAGCTTCGGGTTCGCCATTGGGTTTGCTCACTAAAGCCTCTAAGCCTTGATCGGTGGACGGATAACGGTAGTTATCCAGTTTGTATAATTGCAAAGCCGATGACATGGAGGCAATGTCTTGCTTGGCTTTGACCATACGGGCTTCGTCAGGTCGGTCCATTAACATGGGCACAGCAATCCCCGCCAAAATGGCTAAAATCACCACAACCACCATTAACTCAATCAGCGTAAAACCTTGTTGTTTTTTGCGTTGTTGCATTTTCATGTTTTCCTCGTTTCTTTTAAATAGCATTAGTGACCCACCATTTGGTTCATTTGGAATATCGGTAGCATAATGGCCAGGACAATGGTCAAAACCACACCCCCCATCACCACAATCATTAAAGGTTCTAACAAAGCGACCAGGGTGGCGGCAACACTTTCTACTTCTTGCTCATAATGACTGGCACCTTTAAGCAACATGGCATCAACCTGACCTTGACCTTCGCCGGTTTGCACCAAATTCAACATTAAGGCGGGAAAAAATCTGGCATCGCGCATGGCGTCTTGCAGCTTTTTGCCTTCGCGGACTTCTTCAACCATCTTAAGCACTTTTTCTTTGAGGGGCAGCAAGGTCATCACTTCTGATGAAATGCGTAATGCGTCGGTCACCGCTACACCACTCGACAATAACACGCCTAGCGTTCTGGCCCAACGAGCAGCAGAAGCATAGATTAAAAATTTTTTAACCAAGGGTAAACGCAACAAAACGCTGTCGCGACGAAACTTCCAGCGGGGATTGCGCATTAAAATTTTATACAAAATCCCCAACCCCAAAATAATCAGTAGCAACAAACCCCATTGATGCTGTACGAAATCACTCATCACCAGCATGCCTTGGGTTAAGGGCGGCAGTTCTTGCGACATATTGTCAAACACCGACACCACTTTGGGCACCACAAACGCCATTAAAAACACAATAATGGCTACTGACATCACCACCATTAGGGTGGGGTAAATCATGGCGGACTTGAGTTTGCGATTCATTTTTTCTTGCTGTTCAATGGCATCCGCCAAACGCGACAGCACCTGTTCTAAATGACCACTTTCCTCACCGGCACGAATCGTTGCAATATATTCTTCGGACACTTTATAAGGCGACAACAGTAAGGCTTGGGCGTAGGAATGACCTTCTGTCACCTTGTTATAAAGGCTATTCACAAACCCTTTGACCAGTTTGGTGTCTGATTGTTGCGCCACTGCCTTGAGCGATTCTGTGAGCGGCATGCCCGCCTCTAGCAAGGTATAAAGCTGGCGCGTTAAAGAGGCCAAATCTGCCGTTTTAATTTTAGGAACAAACCACCCATTACCGGTGTGCGCCGATTTTTTGGCTTCAACCGCCGTCACCTCCAAAGGTGTTAAGCCTTGGTCTCGCAAACCTTGGCGCACTTGGCGCGCAGAGTCGCCTTCACTAAACCCTTTTTGCGTTTTACCCTGTGCGGTTAAGGCTTTATATTCAAAGGTTGCCATGATTACTTCTGAGTGACTCGCAGCACTTCTTCAAGGCTGGTTTGACCGCTTAAGACTAACTGTTGTGCGCTGGCTTGAATCGACTGAGTAAATTGATGCGCATAGGCTTCAATGTCTTGCTCAGCAGTTTCACTGTGAATCATCTGGCGCATTTTGTCGTCTACCGACACCAGCTCATAAACCCCCATGCGCCCCTGATAGCCAGTGTGATTGCAAGCATCACAGCCAACCGGTTGATAAATGGTGGCCTGAGGCACACTTAAGGTCGCGCATTCTGCCGCATCCGCTTCATGGGCTTGTTTGCAAATGGGGCATAACTTACGCACCAAACGCTGTGCCATCACACCCAATAAACTTGACGAGAGCAAGAAGGGTTCAACCCCCATATCTTTTAAACGCGTAATAGCACCCACCGCCGTATTGGTGTGCAAAGTGGATAACACCAAATGTCCGGTTAAAGAAGCTTGCACGGCAATTTCTGCGGTTTCAATATCGCGAATTTCCCCAATCATCACCACATCTGGATCTTGACGCAAAATGGCACGCAAGCCTTTGGCAAATGTCATGTCGGCTTTGGTATTGACTTGGGTTTGGTTGATGCCTTCAATGTTATATTCGACCGGGTCCTCAACGGTCATAATATTGCGCTGATGATTGTTAAGACGACTTAACGCTCCATAGAGCGTGGTGGTTTTACCCGAACCGGTCGGACCGGTGACTAATAAAATACCATGAGGTTTATTGAGTAGTTTTTTAAGTCCTTCAAGCTGCGCGGCTGGCAAACCCAAATCACTTAGATTGAGTCGGCCTGCACTCTTATCTAACAAACGCATCACCACGCGTTCACCAAAACTTGAAGGTATGGTCGAAACCCTTAAATCGACAGCACGGCCGCCTAGCTTGGTGGCAATTCTTCCGTCTTGGGGCAAGCGTTTTTCTGCAATATCGAGTTTTGCCATAACCTTAATACGCGATACCAACATAGTGGCTAAGGCAACCTTAGGCGTGAGCACGACTTTAAGCTGACCATCCATGCGAAAACGAATACGCAATTGATTTTCAAAAGGTTCAATGTGAATATCTGATGCGTTTTTACGAATGGCTTCAGCTAGGATGGCATTCAGCAAGCGAATAATCGGTGCATCATCGGCGCTTTCTAACAAGTCCTCCGCGGCATTGGCTTGGGCCATCACACTTTCAAGATCGTCGACATCGACATCATCCATGGTTTCCATGGAAGCACTTTGGTTGGCATATTGGGTTTGTAAGGCTTTTTCGAATGCTGCTTCACTGAGCACTTCTATCGGGAAACCCTTACCCTGTTGTAAACGCTGAATTTCTAACAAGGCCTCTAAAGGCGTGCGCTCTAAACAGGACAACATCCATCCTTGGTCGGGATGATTGCGCAACATCACCCCCTGTTTGCGGGCAAAAGAAAATGGAATTTCTCGGCTCATAGAAAAACTCATAACCCCAATAGTTCCTCGGCAAAGGTTTTCTCAGGTGCGGCTTTGACGGCCGCTTGCTTGGCCTTTTCTGCATCAAGATCGGCTTGTTTTTTTGCCTCTAATTCTGAAACATAGGGTTTAGCAGGTTCTGAGTTTTTCCATTGCTGTTCCGAGGGCATTCTTGGGCGCAAGCCATTTAACAATCCAGAATCCTGCTCCAGCACTCTAGACTGCTCATCTCGGATATAACTGTATTTTTTGCTCGAGTAGTAATCGCTCATTTCATTATTGCGCACGATGACTGGGCGCAAGAAAATCATTAAATTGACCTTTTCACGCTGGTTGGATGTGGAACGAAATAACCCACCAATTAAGGGTAAATCACCCAGGCCTGGTACTTTTGACTCGACTTCGGTTTCTTTCTCGCTTAACAAACCACCCAACACAATCATATTGCCATCGCCCACAATAATGCTGGTTTTGATTTGACGCTTAGAGGTTTGAATATCAACCGCATCGCCTTTGGGCAAAACATCGGAGACTTCTTGGTCAATTTCTAAAAAGACCTCATTGCCTTCATTAATTTGCGGGGTCACCTTTAAACTTAAGCCAACATTTTTACGCTCAATGGTATTAAAGGGATTGGTCGGTGTGGTTGAAGTGCCTGTGCCCGTATAACTGCCTGTTTGAAAGGGTACTTCTTTACCCACGACAATTTCGGCTTCTTCGTTATCCAAAGTGAGCAAAGAGGGTGTTGCTAAGATGTTTGATCCCGTGTCGCTGTTGAGTGCACGAATTAAAGCCCCCCAACCAGTGTTATCAGCACTCACTTCGCCAACCACTGTACTGGCACCTCGCCCCAATGCGGTGACTCCTGTAGCAGGCGTGCCCGCAGCAATGCTACCAACGATTGTCGGTAAAGTGCCTGAGAAATTAATCAAACCCACGCCATTGGGTCCAGCAGCACCCCATTCCACGCCTAACTCTGCCTGCTTTGATTCAGAAACCTCAACCAAAATAGCCTCAATCAAGACCTGTGCGCGGCGAATATCCAGCTGTTTAATCACGGTTTTTAAAGCGGTGACCACCGAAGGTGGCGCACTGATAACAATTGCATTCATGCGCTCTTCTGCTTCGATGCTAATGCGTGATTTTAGAGTTTTATCATCTAACTGCGTGACTTTAACCCCAGAAGGTTTAGTTTCCGCAGTCGCTTCTGCGGTGGCAGGCACTTCGGTTGCCCCGCCATCATTCGCCGCTGCTGAATTGAGTAAAGAGCGGTTAGTTGAAATTTTTTGCAACACAGGCACCAAATCTTTGGCTTTGGCGTAGTGTAAATAAATGACTTGAACATTACCCTCGGAAGGCACTTTGACATCCAATTCTGCAATCAGAATACGAATCTCGCGACGCTTTGTTAAATCGCCAGCCATAATGATTTTATTAGAGCGTTCATCAAAAGAAATATTGACAGCATTACTGGCCGATTTTGGCGCAATTTTCTTAATAGTTTGCACCAAATCCTCTGCTGAAGCATATTCTAATTTAATCACTTCATAGCCCGCAGACTCATCGACATCCACTCTTTTTAAGATCGTTTTAACACGCTCAACATTAATCAAACTATCGGTAATAATCAGTTTGTTACTGTCAGATAAAGCAACTAAATGTCCATCACGCGCCACCAATGGACGCAGTACCGCAACCAACTTAGAAGCATCAACATTGTTGACGGTTAAAACCTCTGTAATCCAATCACTTTCTTCTGCGCCCTTAAAGTCATAAGGCACTTGATCACGCGCGGTATTGGCTGGAATAATTTGAATGGCCGTTTTACCCGGAATTGCCACAAAACCATGCACTCTTAAAATAGAAAGCAAAGTTTCATATAAGTCTTCTGGCGCCATGGGTTCTGGGGCATACAAGGTTACCTTGCCTTTAACGCGTGGATCAATAATAAAGTTTTTACCAGTTAACTTAGCAACCGCCTCGATAACGGTTTCCAGTTCAGCTTGCTGAAAACTCTGGGTGAGTTGAACTTTGTTTTGAGCCAGTGGGCTGTTAACAGGTGCTGCCACCAATGCCTGAGGCATTGCAAAACTGAGTATTAAACAACTGGCCGCTAGCCATCGAGTATTAAAGAATTTCATTTAGTGTGTCTTTGTATTCGTTATCGAAAATTAACATTAATCATTTGTGGCGACCCATTGCGATCCACCACCAAATCAAATTGATCTAAATTCAAGAAAGTCTGCCACAGCTTAGGATCTTTCACCATATCTTGAATAGAGTTGCCATTTACTTCGCGCAAAATATCACCTTCTTCAAAGCCCAAACTTTTATAGAGTTTAGGATCTGAATTAGCCCATATCTTAACGCCAACCCACTGGCCGTTTTCATTTAAAGGTTGAAACTTAATATATTTAGAGATGGACATAGGCGACTTGCGTAAAGTATCCCCTATAGAATTTAGTTGCTCTTGCTCCGCCTCATTTAAACGCCCGACTAAGGCGACGGGGACAGCTTCTTTTTCTTTGACTTTGCTCACCAAATGATTGGCATCTTGCTCAAGCAATAAACGCTCCCGCTTACCGCGATTATCAATCAAAATCCCCTCAGCAAACACATCCAATAAAATCACCTTAGACATAAACTCTTCATTAACCGCAACAACTTGAGTTTTACCCCCATTCTGAACAATAGCAACACCTCGATCACCTAAATCAATAATCCCGAGTAGTTTTAGGTTTAGTTTGGTTGCAACAACTTCTTGTGAAATGGCCATGGGTTTTACAACTGATGTTGCTTGAGATTTCACAACCTGACCAAATAAATAAGAATCTACCCCAGAAGTATTTGTTGAATTGATTTGTGCTTTGAGTTGAGGCATAGGATAACCTGAAGATATGTGTAAGCTTTCTGCGATCAATTTACCTAGCATCCAAACAGTGATTACACTGATAAAGACTGTTGAATACACTGAAAAAATTTTAAAACGCTTATCCAAAGGGGAGTTACCTTTTTATAGTTCTATCAATAAATAAAAAGAGATTGTACCTAATGAAAGTAGCACTTACCAACACTAACTTTTAATTGTCAAAATCAGTTTTTTTTATTCATACTTCCTAAGATAAGTAATATATCCATTTATTACAGAATCTTTTTATATTTCATCCATACCAACATCAGCATTACCCCTACAATAGCACCCAAAAACATCACTGGCCAAATCACTTCAATCATTTCCATGCCATTGGCCACAACGACGGTTTGTTCGTTGATTGTTTGTGCCAGACTGTAATCGACTAGCGTTGCGTAGGTGTAATAGGCCATTAAAAAAGTCAGGGCTAGACTGATTCCAACACACATAATTTTTCCTTTTTTTATCCATACAAAAAAGCCCGAGATAAACTCGGGCTTTTAGATTGATTCAAATCAATGTCGAATTAACGAACTTGTTGATCTAAAGAACCTTTTGCATAACGTGCTTGCATTTCTTCTAAACCAAGTGATTTGATTTTTGAAGCGTGACCCGCACATCCGAAAGCTTCGAAACGCATTTTGCAGATTTCCATCATGGCATCTTCAGCTGCTTTGTAGAATTTACGTGGGTCAAAGTTTGAAGCGTTGTCGTGTAGGTGTTTACGGATTGCACCAGTAGATGCCATACGCAAATCAGTATCGATGTTAACTTTACGAACACCGTACTTAATCCCTTCAACGATGGCTTCAACTGGCACACCGTAAGTTTGGCCCATGTCACCACCGTAGTTGTTGATGATTTCTAGCCAATCTTCTGGAACAGAAGAAGATCCGTGCATTACAAGGTGAGTTGTTGGAATACGCTCGTGGATTTTTTTGATTTGATCAATTTTTAGAACATCATCAGAAGGCTTAGAAGTGAACTTGTAAGCACCGTGAGAAGTTCCTACTGCAACCGCTAAACAGTCAACGTTAGTATCTTTAACGAATTGAGCGGCTTCTTCTGGGTCAGTTAACAATGAAGAATGGTCTAAAACATCATCAGAACCGTGACCATCTTCTTCACCCATCTTACCAGTTTCTAGAGAACCTAAACAGCCTAGCTCACCTTCAACAGATACACCACCTGCGTGGGCAATCTTAACCACTTCAGCAGTGATTCCAGCGTTGTACTCATAAGAAGCTGGTGTTTTCATATCGGCCATTAAAGAACCGTCCATCATAACTGATGTGAAACCAGACTGGATTGCGCGTAAACATACGCCAACATCAGAACCGTGATCCTGGTGCATAACAACTGGAACATTTGGGTACATTTCGCAAGCGGCTGCGATCATGTGACGCAACATTGGCTCACCCGCATACTTACGCGCACCTGCAGAACCCTGAAGGATTACTGGAGAGTCAACGGCAGCGGCAGCGCGCATGATGGCACGAACCTGTTCCATGTTGTTTACGTTAAACGCAGGCATACCAAAACTGTGTTCTGCTGCGTAGTCCATTAATTCACGAAGTGTAATCATCGCCATTGTGCGTGACTCCTCTAGTTGGTTTATTAAAAAATGGTTTAATTTAGTTATTTTAACAAGCTTCTCAGCCGGTTGAAATATCTTTGTTTAAGTAAAAAGCGTTAAGGTTGCAATTAAGGAACTTTAACAATTTCTAACTGGTTCGTGCCACCCATGGCGCCACGAGCTTGTCCACGAGTGATCAACATAGTATCACCCGATTTTACAATATTGCGATACTTAAGTTGGTTAATAATACTGGTTTGTACTTCTTCGTCAGTTAAGCCGGTGTAATCCACTGTTGAAGGATAAACACCACGGTACATGGTAACTTTACGGCGAGTTGCTAAATGCGGCGTTAAAGCAACAATTGGAATGCCAGAACTAATACGCGACATTAACAAGGGTGTGTTACCCGATTCTGTTAAGGCGGCGATACAAGACACATTAAAATGGTTGGCAGCATACATCGCAGCCATAGCAATGGTTTCATCCACAGCCGTAAAGGATTCGTCAATACGGTGCGTTGATTCACGGGTTGAGCGTGATTTTTCTGCTTCGCGACAAATTTCACCCATGGTCTTAATGACCAAGCTTGGAGAATGGCCAACAGCGGTTTCGCCAGATAACATAACCGCATCCGTACCATCCATAACCGCGTTGGCCACATCAAACACTTCCGCACGAGTCGGTATAGCGTTATCAATCATAGTTTCCATCATTTGCGTTGCCGTGATGGTGACACGATTTAACTGACGGGCGCGTTTAATCATTTTCTTTTGTAGTGCAGGAAGCTGTGCATCACCGACTTCAACCCCTAAATCACCTCGGGCAATCATAATGACATCTGAGGCTAGAATAATTCCATCTAAGGTAAAATCATCGGCAACGGCTTCAGCGCGTTCTACTTTCGAAACTATACTGCAGAACAAACCGGCTTTTTCAGCCAATGCACGACATTCTTCTACATCTTCGGCTGAACGCGGGAAAGATAAGGCTAAATAATCACAGTTAATCTTAGCCGCAGTTAGGATGTCTTCTTTGTCTTTTTCAGTCAACGCTGCTGCCGATAAACCGCCACCCATTAGGTTAATACCCTTGTTATTGGATAACTTTCCACCCACAACAACCGTACAGTTAACGCGCTCACCCTCAACACTGTCAACATCCATCACGATACGGCCATCATCCAGTAGTAAACGATTGCCTGCTTTACAGTCATAGGGTAAATTTTTGTAGGTTAAACCAACTTCGTTTTGGTTACCTTCGTATTTATCAACATTGTTATCGAGTGCGAATTTATCGCCTTCTTTCAACATGATAAACCCATCTCTGAAACGGGTAATACGAATCTTAGGACCTTGTAAATCGACTAATACACCGACTTGACGGTCATATTTTTCTGCCAATTCACGAACGCGATTCGCGCGACCGATATGCTCTTCTGGCTCGCCGTGCGACATATTAATACGCACAACATCCAGACCTGCCAAAATCATTTTTTCCATTTCGCCTTCGCGGTCAGTCGCTGGCCCTAAAGTGGCGACAATCTTGGCTCTTCTTAATCCTGATGCCATTTAACTTAATTCCTTATATCAAATTTTGCTATTCCAAATGAAAGCAAGATGACTCGAACAAGAAACTCACATTAAGTTCACTGTCCGTGACATCCTCTTGTCTTTCAACGCTTGGTAATAGACTTCAAATAGTTGTAAAAACAAGGCCTGACACATTGAAAAATGACCAGGCCTGGTGGTTTTTAATCGAAAATTCGATTATTTTTTAGCTGCTGCTTTTTCTAGCATTTCAACGGCTGGTAGGATTTTGCCTTCTAAAAACTCTAAGAACGCACCGCCCCCAGTTGAGATGTAAGACACTTGATCTTCAATGCCGTATTTGTCAATCGCAGCTAGAGTGTCACCACCGCCTGCGATAGAGAAGGCTGAAGATTCTGCAATCGCCATAGAGATGGCTTTTGTGCCTTCACCAAATTGGTCAAATTCAAACACACCTACTGGACCATTCCAAACCACTGTGCCAGCATTTTTGATGATTGCTGCTAATTCAGCGGCTGAATCTGGACCGATATCAAAAATCATGTCATCAGAAACCACTTCAGAAACATTTTTAGTTTCAGCAGCGGCTGTTGGCGAGAATTCTTTGCCCGTTACAACATCTGTTGCCAAAGGAATGGCTGCACCACGCGCAGACATAATTTCGTTCAATTTGTTACAAGTAGGGATTAAATCTGCTTCATATAAAGACTTACCTACATTGTTTCCAGCGGCTGCGATGAAGGTGTTAGCGATACCACCACCCACAACTAACTGATCAACCTTTTCAGATAAAGATTCTAAAACTGTTAACTTAGTAGATACTTTTGAACCCCCAACAATCGCCACTAAAGGACGCGCTGGATTGTGCAATGCTTTACCTAGGGCTTCTAACTCAGCTGCCAATAAAGGACCTGCACATGCGGTGTCTGCAAATGCACCCGCGCCATGCGTTGAGGCTTGCGCACGGTGAGCAGTACCGAAAGCATCCATAACATAAACATCGCAAAGGGCTGCGTATTTCTTAGAAAGCTCTTCTGTGTTTTTGCCTTCGCCTTTGTTGAAGCGCACGTTTTCTAAAAGAACGACTTCACCATCAGCAACCTCAAATCCACCATCAATATAGTCTTTGATCAAACGAACTTCTTTGCCTAGTTTTTCAGATAAGTCTTTAGCCACAGGCGCTAGTGATGAAGCTTCATCATAAACACCCTCTTCTGGACGACCGATATGAGACATCAACATAACCTTAGCACCCGCTTCAGCGGCCATCTTAATGGTCGGCATAGATGCACGAATACGCGCATCAGAAGTTACTTTTCCATCTTTAATCGGTACATTTAAGTCTTCACGAATTAGTACGCGTTTGCCAGCGAGTTTGCCAGCTTGGGCTAAATCAGACATCTTGATAACAGACATAGTAAGTCCTCTTTTTGATTAATGAAGTATTAGCAGAATGCGAATACTGTTGGTTTTTAACAATAAATTTTCGTTTAAGCACTGAACAATACTTAAAAGAAAACTGATTGAAAGAAAGGCGGTAAAAACCGCCTTCCTCGTCAACTTTTCTTTCGATTAGTTGTTAGCAACATGCTCTACAACGCGCATCATGTTACAAGTGTAACCATACTCGTTGTCGTACCATGCAACCACTTTAACGAAAGTAGCATCTAATGCGATACCGGCTTTAGCGTCAAAGATAGATGGGTGAGAATCACCACGGAAATCTGTAGAAACCACAGACTCGTCAGTGTAACCAAGAACACCTTTCATAGAACCTTCTGAAGCGGCTTTCATAGCAGCACAGATTTCTTCGTAAGTCGCTTCTTTGTTTAACTCAACCGTTAAGTCTACCACTGACACATCAGAAGTAGGTACACGGAAAGCCATACCAGTCAACTTACCTTTAAGCGCAGGTAGAACAACACCTACCGCCTTAGCCGCACCTGTTGAAGATGGGATGATATTCTCAAGAATACCACGACCACCGCGCCAATCTTTAGAAGAAGGACCATCAACCGTTTTTTGAGTTGCAGTAGCCGCGTGAACAGTTGTCATCAAACCACGCTTAATACCAAAGCTGTCGTTTAATACTTTAGCCACAGGTGCTAAACCGTTAGTAGTACAAGAGGCCGCAGAAACGATCGCTTGTCCTTTGTATTCAGTGTGGTTAACACCGTAAACAAACATTGGCGTAGCATCTTTAGAAGGTGCAGATTGCACAACTTTCTTAGCACCGGCTTCAATGTGCGCTTGGCAAGATTCTTCAGTTAAGAAGAAACCAGTACATTCGATAACCAAATCAGCGCCAACATCACCCCAAGCTAAATCCGCAGGATTACGCTCAGCTGTGATACGGATAGTCTTACCGTTAACCACTAGGTTACCGTCTACCACAGAAACATCACCGTCAAAACGACCGTGAACAGAATCATACTTCAACATGTAAGCTAGGTATTCTGGATCTAAAAGATCGTTAATCGCAACCACTTCAATGTTTTTGAAGTCTTTTGCTGCTGCACGGAAAGCCATACGACCGATACGGCCGAAACCATTGATACCAACTTTAATTGTCATCTACTTTTTCTCCTAAAATCACCAGGCCTGGTTATTTTTAGGCCTGGATTACAAAAATTACTAACTTAAAATTACGCTAAAACTGACTCAACTGTGGCCACAACATTTTCAACCGTGAAACCAAATTCTTTGAATAAAGCAGGCGCAGGTGCTGATTCACCAAATGACTTCATGCAAACGATGCCGCCATCTAAACCAACATACTTGTACCAAGATTCAGCAACACCGGCTTCAATCGCAACACGCTTAACACCCGGAATTAATACTGAATCACGGTAAGCTTTGTCTTGTTCGTCAAATGCATTGGTACATGGCATAGAAACCACGCGTACTTTTTTGCCCGCTAAAGCTTCAGCCGATTGAACCGCTAAACCAACTTCAGAACCAGTTGCAATCAAGATAACATCTGGCGTACCCGCACAATCTTTCAATACATAACCACCTTTTTCGATGTTCGCAACTTGTTCAGCTGTACGAGGCATAGGCGTTAGGTTTTGACGAGAGAAAACCAACGCTGTTGGCGCATTGTTACGCATCACCGCAACTTTCCAAGAAACCGCTGATTCAATCGCATCACATCCACGCCAAGTTTGGAAGTTTGGAATCACACGCATAGTGGCCATTTGTTCAACTGGCTGATGCGTAGGACCATCTTCACCCAAACCGATAGAATCGTGAGTGTAAACATAGATAGTACCAATCTTCATTAGAGCAGACATACGCAATGCATTTCGCATGAATTCCATGAACATAAAGAAAGTTGCGCCGTACACTTTGAAACCGCCGTGTAATACCATACCGTTCATCATGTGCGCCATACCAAACTCACGAACACCCCAAGATAGGTAGTTACCGTTAGCGTTTGCATGGTTGACTTTAACCGTACCTGACCAGTTAGTTAGGTTAGAACCAGTTAAGTCAGCAGAACCCCCGAACATTTCTGGTAGTAATGGCCCCATGGCTTCAATGGCGTTTTGTGATGCTTTACGAGAAGCAATGTTTGGCATATCGGCTTGAACCTTAGCGATGAACTTATCCATGTCAACTTCAAAGTTCGCTGGCAATTCACCCGCCATACGACGCTTAAATTCAGCCGCTTCAGCTGGGTATTCAGACGCATAAGCAGCAAAGGCTTCGTTCCAAGCTGCTTCATCTGCCGCACCCTTAGCTTTGTGATCCCAACCTGCATAAATTTCTTCAGGAATCACGAAAGGCTCGTGCGTCCAACCTAGGTTTTCACGCGTCAATTTGATTTCGTCATGCCCTAGAGGTGCACCGTGACAATCATGAGAACCACATAGGTTTGGAGAACCGAAACCGATGGTCGTACGCGTACAAATCAAAGTTGGCTTATTGGTTTCAGCCTTAGCTGCAATAATGGCTTTGTTGATTGCTTCAGCATCATGACCATCAACATCACGAATAACATGCCAATCATAAGATTCAAAACGGCCTGGAACACTTTTTTCCATCCAGTCAGAAATGTGACCATCGATAGAGATGTC
This sequence comes from Thiosulfativibrio zosterae, assembly GCF_011398155.1. Taxonomy (NCBI): domain Bacteria; kingdom Pseudomonadati; phylum Pseudomonadota; class Gammaproteobacteria; order Thiotrichales; family Piscirickettsiaceae; genus Thiosulfativibrio; species Thiosulfativibrio zosterae. Next base: position 523,140 of record NZ_AP021888.1, on the reverse strand, counting down.
ATTGTCATCCCAGAAGCCGATTAATTTACCTAGCCCCAAAGTCCCTGCCATCGCAGCCGCTTCGTGAGACAAACCTTCCATCAAACAACCATCACCCATGAATACATAAGTGTTGTGATCAACAACTGTATGACCTGGTTTGTTGAATTGTGCGGCTAAAGTACGCTCTGCAATCGCCATACCTACTGCATTGGTTAAACCTTGCCCTAGAGGACCTGTGGTTGTTTCGATACCATCGGCATAACCATATTCTGGGTGACCCGCGGTCTTAGAGTGAAGTTGACGGAAGTTTTTGATGTCTTCCATGCTTAAATCAAAACCAGTCAAGTGCAATAGTGAATAAAGCAACATTGAACCATGGCCGTTTGATAGTACAAAACGGTCACGATCAGCCCACTTAGCATTGGTTGGGTTGTATTTCATGTGGTCATTCCACAATACTTGGGCGATATCCGCCATACCCATTGGGGCACCTGGATGACCAGAATTAGCTTTTTGAACAGCATCCATACTTAAAACACGGATAGCATTAGCAAGTTCTCTACGAGTTGACATTGGCAACTTCCCTCAAAGTTATAAAAATTCGGTTTTCTTGACTTTTCAGCAGCCTAAGCTCTTTTAAATTCAACAACTTAAAAGCTGAATTTTGAATTTCGTGCGAACAAAATTCACAGACAAGCTAAAGATTAGGACGTGCATTGTCGCTTAAATCAGCAAAATCATCAAGTTTTCTTATCTTTGGACTCAAAATCTTTGTTTTAAATCCTACAAACTAAGTTACTTAAAAAATTTAGCACATCAAGCCTATTCACTTTAAATGACAGCCGCATGAAAATCACATCAATGTTTTTTGTGACCTTAATTTGAATATTTTATGAAAGCGGTTTGATAGCCTTTTTATGCACTAAAGCTGTGCTAAAATTTGTGATGTCATAATTTTTTTGATACCTAGGAGGATTTATGCCACTCAGATTAAAAGATTTGGTAGCGACTGCCAAAGAAACGATAAAAGAAGTTAGCTGCGACGAAGTGGCCAATCTCCAATGCCAAGGTTATAAATTATTAGATGTTCGCGAAGCCTCGGAATATCTAGATGGAACCATCCCCATGTCTTTGCACATACCGCGCGGTTTACTAGAACCTAAATGCGATATGTGTTTTGACGGACACCAATCCGAACTCTCAGACCCTAACCAACCTTGGATTATTTTTTGCCAGGCTGGCGGAAGAGGCGCTTTAGCTGCCTATACCATGCACCTAATGGGTTACACCAATGTGGTCAACTTAAGTGGTGGATTTAATGCCTGGAAAGCTTTTGGTGGCGCTATTTCTACCCCGCCGATTGAAAACGGTTTGATTCGCTGTGACCATCCGTGGAACCCAGGTTATACCAACGAATAGTTTTGAACGCCAACAAAAAAGGGTTGCATAGCAACCCTTTTTTGTTTTAGCCTTTCAGCCCTTCAAAACTTAGGCAACCTGCTCAACTAATTGCGCCGATTGTTTCTGGCGCTTTTCTTGCCAAGACTCATAAAAAGATAAGGTTGCAGGAATGACCAACAAAATCAAAATGGTTGAGAAAGCCAAACCAAAAGCAATTGACACCGCCATAGGGATTAAGAATTGCGCTTGTAATGAGGTCTCAAACAACAAAGGCAATAGCCCTGCAATAGTGGTTAAAGAAGTTAACAATACAGCCCGAACACGCTGAACAGACGCCTCCTCCAGTGCATCATTGACCGCCATTCCCTCTTCTCGCAAGCGTTTATAAAAACTCACCAAAATAATAGAATCGTTAACCACTATCCCTGATAAACCAAAGAAGCCAAACATCGATAAGATGGTCATATCAATACCCAACCACCAATGCCCAAGCACAGCGCCCACCAATCCAAAAGGAATGGCTAACATCACCACCAATGGCCATGCATAGGATGCAAACACCCAAGCCAAAACAATATAAATCATCGATAAACCAATCAATAAACCGATTTTCATATCGCCCATGGTTTCTGCTTGACGCGCATTTTGACCTTCTAATGAATATTGCAAACCATAATTTTCAACCAAGGTTTTCAATGTACTTTCTTTAAGCTGCGCCAAAATGAGATTGGCGTTATTCACGCTTTTATCCACTTCTGCAATCACGGTCACTGCGAGGCGACCATCCACATGACGCACCGCATCAAAACCGCGTTGGGTTTTCCAGGTGGCGACCGAACTTAAAGCCACTCTTTCACCGCTCGGAGCAACCACTTGCATTCGCCCCATCGTCGCAATCGTTGCTTGCTCATCTCTAGGATATTGCACGCGCACTTCGACTTCATCTTCGCCATCGGTAAAGATCTGCACCAAGCGCCCAGAGAAGGCATCTGATAATTGCTGACCCAAATTCGCCACCGTAAACCCAAGCGCTTTGCCATGCGATGTCAACTCATAAACCATTTGATCACGGCCATAGGGCAAATCGTCGCGCACGCCAATAACACCCGGAATTTGCCCTAAGACTTCTTGCAAGTCTAAGGCTGCCTGTTTTAAGTCGCGTGGCTCAACACCCCATAATCTCACTTCCAAATCACTGCCCGGAGGGCCCATGCGTGGCGCTTCAATCGTCAACACATCTAATCCCGGGACAGTGCCAGCTTTAGACTGCCAAACGCGAATAAATTCTTCATTACGGGTTTTACGCTGATCTGGCTCCACCAATTCAATGTTAATGCCACTGAAATTCGCCCCCTGCTGTCTTGAGGTTTCGTTGTAATGCACCACCGCCACTTTTAAAATGCCGGGTTCAAGTTCTTGCTCGGTTTCTAACAACGCCTTGTACAAATGATCCACATAGGCCTGACTCACTTCGGCAGGCGTGCCAGACACAAAGCGTGCATCCGCATTGAGTTTTATCGACTCAGGTGATGGGAAAAATACAAACGCTAGGCGACCACCCGCCAATAATCCAATCACAAAAATCATCATCGAAACCGTTGCCGCAATGGTAATGGCTCGGTGCGCCAACACCCAACGAATGGCCCCACGAAACTGCACATTACGCCAATGGTCAATCACCCCATCTAAGCGATAGCGAATCGAACCCGGCTCAACGGGCTTAACCTTGTGAAGCGCATGGCGCAAATGCCCCGGCAAAATGGTAAAACTTTCTAACAAGGATGCAAAAATGACCGCAATAATCACTAAAGGGATGGCAAATAAAATATTGCCCATTTCCCCGCCAATCATCATCAACGGCAAAAATGCAGCCACCGTGGTAATCGATGAAGCGGTTACCGGTGCCAACATACGATGCGCTCCGCCCTCTGCGGCTCGTAAAGCCGACTCGCCCATTTCATGATGCGCCAATGCGTCTTCGCCCACCACGATGGCGTCGTCCACGATAATCCCCAGCGCCATAATCAGCCCAAACAAGCTGACCATATTGATACTGCCGCCCGCCAAATACATAATCATCAAGGTCGCCATAAAAGACACCGGAATCCCTACCGCCACCCAAAAGGCGACGCGACCGTTCATGAAAATATACAAAATTAACACCACCAAAATCAGACCACCAATCCCGTTATTCACCAATAACATGATGCGCTGATTCACCAAAGACCAGGTTTCGTCATAAACCTTAAATTGCATACCTTGAGGTAGGGTCGGCTCAGTTTTAGCCAACCAGGTTTGCATGATTTTGGATGATTTTAAAGTGTCACCCGACTCAGAACGCATTAACTGCATTTCGATGGCGGGATGCCCTTCCACCCAGAGCTCTGCGGCATCTTTTTTGGCACGGCGCTCGATGGTGGCCACATCGCCCAACTTAACTTGTTGTGCATCTGTGTTAAGCAAAGGCAGTTGCTTAAAGTCCATTTCATTGCGACCCTGTTGAATCGCGCGAATATCCCGCACACTGTCGGCATCGCCCACCGAGCCCGCTGGCAAATCACGACTCATGCCCGCCACTTTACTGCTGATTTGATCGAGCGATAAATTGTAATTTTGCAATTGGCGTTGAGATATTTCTAAGGCCATCTCTTCGTCAGGCAAGCCTTTGAAATTCACCTTATCAATACCGGCATCTAACAGCTCACGCTCAAACTTACGCGCCAAATGGCGCATTTCTTCAACCGAACCCTGTTGCCCAATCAACAACAAACGCGCAATCGATTCGTAGCGCACTATGCGTTCAATCACCGGCTTCTCGGCATCTTGCGGCAAGTTGCGTAATTCGCTGACCTTTTGATTGATTTGATCTTTCGCCTCAATCATATTGGTGCCTTCTTTGAATTTCAAAGTCACCGAGGACACACTGGTTGCCGAGGTCGAGGTCATTTCATCTAGATTATCCAAATTGCGCAAAACACGCTCTATGGGTGCGGTAATAGAGGTTTCAACATCTTCGGCATTTGCCCCCGGCCAAACCACACGCACCGACGCATAATCCAATTCAAAATTTGGAAAGAACTGCACATTGAGTTTCATCAAGGCCACAATACCCGCCAAGATCATGATAATCATCAACAGGTTGGGCGCCACCTTATGGCGAGCAAACATGCCGATAAAACCATGCGACTTAAATTTTTCGTGCTTAGGGTGGTAACCGGCAAAATCGCCCTCATGCGCTTCGGGGCGCATTACCTTTTGATGCTCTGTATTGTGCGAGGTGTCTTGAGTTGTCATGATTACTGCACCACCGCCACTTTAAGTCCGCTAATGGCATTTGGCAAATGCGTCACCACCACTTGTGTGCCGTTTGTAATAGAGCCAGTCGAATCTTTTAGTAACGCATAGGCTTCGCCATTGACCTGCGTTTCGCCCAAGTTTTGCACAGTCTTAACCTGCATCACACCCGCTTCAACCACATAAATACTGTCTGCGCCATAAATGGCAGAATAAGGCACGGCAAACACCTGTTCTTGCGGTTGCCCCACCAAAGAAACCTGCATCAAATCACCAGGCCTGGTTATTTTTAGGCTTTCTGGCAGTTTAAAATAGGCATCTACACCGCTGCTAGAAGACTCTCCCGCTAAGCGCACCAAAGGCAATTCGACATTCATGCCAGCTACCTTGGCATTGGCTTGCAAAGCATAGCCGCTGGCAAAACTCTGATAAACCGATGGCATCACAAACACAGGCAACTTGGCTTTAAGCTCCAACGAATTGTATCCATAATAACTGAGCAAAACGGTTCCAGGCGCAACACGGTCGCCCTTAGAAACCTTCACTTGCGTAACACGACCATCAAAGGGGGCAACCACTCGCCCACGCTGAACATTTACCTTAGCCTGCTCAAGATTAGCTTTCGATTTATCCAAACGCGCTTTGAGTTGCGCCAACTTAATTTGATGTTCTTGAACAGCCAACTTCGCATTAACCACCGCAAATTCTTGGCGTACTAGGACTTCTTTACTTTGATCTAAGGTCGTTTGAGAAGTCAGGTCTTTTTGAATGAGTTTTGAGTTACGCGACACATCGGTTCTTTTAAACTCCAACACCTTTTGCTCATTTTGTAACTTCTGTTCATTGGCTTCAAAGGCCAGTTTTTCTAAATCCAGTTGCGCCTGCACATCTTCTACATCCGCCTGAGCCACGCGCAATGGCAGATTTAAATCGGCATCATCTAACGCAATCAGTAAATCACCTGCCTTAAATTCATCTCCAGGTTTCACCGTCACTTCTGCCACTTCGCCACTCAAAGGGGCAGAAACCGCCACCATGGCATTCGACTCAACCGAACCATATAAACTGTGTAACGGCGAAATGCGATCTATCGCAACACTGATAACCTTAACTGGCCAAACCTTTTGTTTAATTTCGACGGGCGGTTGCACCGGCTTACTGTTTTTGAAATACACAAAAACAGCGACAGCCGTGGCTAGAATCAATAACGGAATCAGCGCACTTTTTACAAACTGTCCGCTTTTATCCCTCAAACTTTGTATTAGGGCCATGATGGTTCGTCACTCAAAAATTAAAAACAACATTCTACCAAACTCATGGCACAAACAAACACCGCAATCCAGTAAAAGCCTGCAAACAAGCTTGAAAGCTTGCAACAACCTAAGCTCAGAAAAACTTGATTAACCTTTGCTCAATTTTTTATTAAGACTTGTCAAATTGCTTTTATATTTTTCATCAGTAAAATCTATTAAGTCATTAATTTTTATAATCAAAAGGAAGTCCCATGAAAAAAATCGGCCTTATTGCCCTAACCACCCTATTCCCGTTAAGCCTAATGGCGCAAGAACCCAGCGCTCAAGAAGCGCGCGGTTTGGCAAAAACTTTTGTTGAAAAACTACAACCTGAATTAAAAGCCGGTATGAAAAACGGTGGCCCGGTCAATGCGATTGGCGTTTGCCACAGCAAAGCGCCCCAAATTGCGCATGACTTGGCTAAGAGCAGCGGTTGGAATGTTAATCGTGTAAGCTTAAAGCCACGTGGTGCCAGTGCAACACCAGACAGCTGGGAAACCGCTGTGATGGAAAAATTTAATGCTCAACTGGCGTCGGGCATTGATGTGAAAACCATCGAGTTTTCAGAAATCGTGAGTCATAACGGTCAACAAGAATTTCGTTATATGAAAGCCATTCCAACGGGTGAAGTGTGTTTAAAATGCCACGGTACCGATGTGGCCGCACCGGTTAAAGAAGCCATTGCAAAATTCTACCCACAAGATCAAGCGACAGGTTATCAAATGGGTCAAATTCGCGGCGCATTTAGCTTTTCAAAAGCAATGTAATTTCCTCTAAAAACACATAAAAACGACCAGGCCTGGTCGTTTTTATGACCGTTTCGCTGACAAACAGCCTTTAATACTCAACCCTCAAAATGCCAATATTTTATAAAATCTTGGATATTTTGCAGCCTAACCTGTTCAATCGCATCCGCAATCGCTTTGCCGGTTACCCCGGTTGCCAAAATGGCTTGGTTATCTACTTGGTTGGCAGCTTTTGCCAATTGCGACCAAAAAGTTCTTTGGCGGTACGCGCGATTTTCAAATCCCAAACGCCCTTTGGCATCTGCTTCACAAGCCAGCAATAAGTGCTCAAATAGTTCTGGGGATTTCAGCGCCATGCCTTGCGTTAACACTTTTAAAAAAGTGGCTGGTTTGAGGTGCGGTTTGTCCTCCTTATCCAGCCCTTGGTGAATCAGACCATGTAAGGCAGCAACCTTTTCGGCAAACAAGGCACTTTTATTGGGAACACGATAGCGAGCGCACAACGCTTGCACCAGTGGCACACCGGCTTGTTCATGCCCGTGATGCTTTGGCCAAAGCTCGGGGAGCGTAACACCCTTGCCTAAGTCGTGCAACAAGGCGCCTAAGCGCACATCAAAGTTTTCAGTCAGGCTGGCGGCAGCATCCAAAACCATCAAAGTATGTGTCCAAACATCGCCTTCAGGATGATGCTCTAAGGGTTGAGTGACACCTTTTAATTGCGACAATTCTGGGAACAACACACTTAAGGCATCCACCTCATCCAAAACCTCAAAAAAGACACTCGGCTTTGCAAGGCTCATCACCTTGACCACTTCCTGCCAGACACGCTCTGGCGTTAAGGCTTGCAATTCACCCGAGCGCGCCATTTGCTGCATTAGGGTTCGTGTTTCAGGTGCTAGGCTAAACCCCAAGGGTGCTAACTTGGCGGCAAAACGCGCCACCCTCAGCACTCGCAAAGGATCTTCAGCAAAAGCGTCTGACACATGGCGAAGCACACGATTTTGTAAATCTGCTTGCCCACCATAGTAATCAAACAATTGGCCATGCTCATCTTGTGCCATGGCATTGATGGTCAGATCGCGGCGAATTAAATCTTCTTCAAGGGTCACCTTGGGATCATAGTCTATGGCAAAGCCGTGATATCCCTGCCCAACTTTGCGCTCCATGCGAGCCAGGGCATATTCTTCTTTGGTTTTGGGGTGCAAAAAAACCGGGAAATCTTTTCCCACTTGCTCATAGCCTGCTGCCAGCATTTGTTGCGGACTTGCGCCCACAACAACCCAATCGCGATCCTTAACGGCTATGCCCAATAAAGCATCTCTAACAGCTCCACCCACCAAATACACTTGCATCGACGACTCCCTGAAAGGTAAAACTTAAACAAAAAAGCCGTCATTTAGACGGCTTTCAATCAGCATTAAGAGTGCTTAAATTAACTCTTCTGCATTACGACCGGCATCTTGGCGATGGCCGTTATAACGCGTGCGGATGGTATGTGGCGCTACATAACGCGCCAGCGTAGCCACCAAACTTTTGGGTTCAAATCCAAACTGCTTTGAAAAATCCATATCAGACGTTAAATCACAAGACACATTCAGCAACTGTTGCTCATTAACCGACACAATCGGCGCAAAGCGTCCTAACTTAGACATAATTTTGGCATTCAAGCCACACATAGGGAAAACCAGTGCATCCTCTTGCCCAGCTATCTCAGTCACTAGTTGCGCCAACTCTTTAAAAGTTAAACGCTCTTCACCAACGATTTCTAGCTTTTTGCCAGCCAAGCTCATGTCTTTAAGGGTTTGCACCAATGCCACCGCAAAGTCTTGAATATACAAAGGCTGAACCACGCGCTTGCCTTGTGCGACTGGCAAAATCGGCATTCTGTTCAATTGTGCTAAAAACTGTGACGTGGTCGCATCTTTTTCGCCAATCAACAAACCTGCTTTAATCGTTGTGATTTTTGCAATCGAATTGGCCATAATTGCGTTAGCTTCACCTAATGCTGACAAAAATGCATTCGATACCTGAGTCGCATCTGCGCCAATCTGAGTAAACTGAATAATGCGCTTAATGCCCTGGTGATCCGCAACCTGCTTAATTTTTTGGGTGGCGGCAACCAACTGAGAAACTTCTAAGGCTTCTGTACCAGAGGTCATGTCAGCCGTTAAGTTAATTAAAATATCTTGCCCAGCCAGCACCTTATTCAAAGCCGCTTCAGACATATCAGGCAAATGCGCCAAACGCGTCTTAGGAAACAATGCAAACTCGCGATATCTCTCTAAACGACGAACGGCAACGGTCGTTTCATAGCCTTTTTTAGACAATTCATTAACCACTGCACGGCCCACAAATCCAACGCCACCTAAGACAACTACCTTATTTCCAAGCATGCTATTCCCTTATTAGATTAACTTAACCGAGCAATCATAAAAACTTGACCGGCTTAGGTCAAGTTTTAAACGCCACTACCCTCAGGATAATTTTGAATAATTTTGTTAAAATAGGGCGCAAAACTAACCATAGGATTCACCCATCATGCAAACCCTAGCCGTTTCGGCCTATAAAAGCCCTAAAAAAAATGAACTTTTTTTATACATCCCACAAGACACAGAGCTCGAAAATCTACCCAAAGAATTATTGGTGATGTTTGGTCAACCAGAACATGTGATTGATTTCGAACTCACAGAAACCCGCAAGATGCCCAGAGCCGATGCCGCTGAAGTGATGAAAGCCTTAACCACCAAAGGCTACTTCATTCAAATGCCGCCCAGTGAAATCGAAAAACTCAGTGACATGCCACCTCCACCAGAACGCCTTGACAATATTTTTTAAATTTTAAGTCTACAACTGATAAATAATTCCCGATTAAAACAGTCGGGCATTTACAAATCTCAAAAACTGATTAGAATAGGCACACACCATTTATATTTTGTTATTAAAAGAAAGGAATTTAGCATGGCTTTTACGCTTCCAGATTTACCTTATGATTATGATGCCCTTGAAGTTTCTATTGATGCGCGCACCATGGAAATCCACCACACTAAGCACCACCAAGCTTACATCACCAATGTGAACAACGCCATTGCTGGCACAGAGCTTGAAGACAAAACGGTTGAAGAGTTATGCGCCATTGCTGGCACTTTACCTCCTGCCGTGCGTAACAACGGTGGCGGACACTTTAACCACGCTTTCTTCTGGAACATCATGACTGGCGACAGCATGGGCGCGCCAACAGGTGCTTTAGCGGATGACATCAATGCCACTTTTGGTAGCCTAGATGCGCTTAAAGAGAAATTTAATGCTGCTGGCGCAACGCGTTTTGGTTCAGGTTGGGCTTGGTTATCTGTGGGTGCCGATGGCAAACTACAAGTGTCTTCTACGCCTAACCAAGACAACCCTTTAATGGATTGCGCGGAAGTAAAAGGTTCTCCCATTCTAGGATTAGATGTTTGGGAACACGCTTACTACCTTAGATACCAAAACCTACGCCCAGCTTACATGCAAGCTTGGTGGGATGTGGTTAACTGGAACAAAGTTTCTGAGTTATACGCTGCGGCTAAATAAGCCTGTAGCCATTCACTGGCTCATAATTACCCATAAAACCCAGCGACGGCTGGGTTTTTTTATGCATCTTGCACGTTCAAATACAGCTCAAAGTCGGCCACCGTTAAAGGTCGGCTAAAATAGAAACCTTGGTAGAGTTCACAGCCTTGCATGGCCAAACATTCTTTTTGCCCTAGGGTTTCAACCCCTTCGGCCACCACCTTAAGTTTTAAGGTTTTCGCCATGGCGATAATGGTTTGCACTATCGCCAAGCTGTCTGCCTGGCTTTCTAAATCTCGCACAAAGGCTTGATCTATTTTGAGCTGACTGAGCGGCAAGCGTTTTAAATAAGACAAAGACGAATAACCCGTTCCAAAATCATCCATCGACAACTCTAGGCCTAAAGCACGCAAGGCTTGCATGGTTTTAATGGCTTGTTCGACATTTTCGACCACCGAACTTTCGGTCAACTCAATTTTTAACAACTCAGGACGAGCACCGGTATCGTATAAAATTTGCGTGATTTGATCGACAAAACTTGGGTCTGCAAGCTGTTTTGCACTGACATTGACCGCCAAAGTCAAGTGTGCCGTCTTTGGATGTTGCGCCCACAGCAGCAATTGCGCACAGGCCTGGCGAATCACCCAAAGCCCTACCGCCAAAATTTGGCCATTTTTTTCAATCATGGGAATAAACTCTAAAGGCGAAACTGTGCCGCGTACCGGATGCTGCCAACGAATTAAAGCCTCAACTGACTGCACCTTGCCGAATACATCCACTTGCGGCTGGTAATAGAGTTCCAACTGTTGAAAACCTAGCGCTTGATCTCGGTGCAAGTCTTCTTCTAATAACAAAGCATTTTCAATGTGCTGTTGCATTTCTGGGTCAAAATAACAGGCCGTATTACGACCGCTTTGTTTGGCTTGATACATGGCCACATCGGCATGTTGCAATATTTGCTCAGTGCTCAGCGTTTGTCCTTGAAAAATTTCTACGCCCAAACTCGGCGTGGTGCGATGTTCGCCTGAGTCCAATAAAAACGGGCTTTGGAACGCCTGCAATATTTTGTAAGCAATTAACTCCACGGAATCCATGGCGTCTAATTCTTTAGTGCCCAAAGACTCTAATAAAATCACAAACTCATCGCCACCCAAGCGCGCCACCGTATCCATCTCACGCACCGAGGCTTTTAAGCGTTTGGCCACTTCTAATAACAACATATCGCCCACCGAATGCCCCTTGGTATCGTTGAGCTGTTTGAAGTTATCTAGGTCAATAAATATTACCGCCCCATAATTGCGCTGGCGTTCACTGCTGATTAACGCATGGGTCAAACGCTCGCCTAATAGACGACGATTGGGCAGTTCCGTTAAGGGGTCGTAAAAAGCCAGTTTCACAATTTCGTCTTGCGCTCTTTTTTGCTCGGTAATATCCGAGAAAATCGCCACATATTCGGTGACCTGACCACTGGAGTTTGCCACAGCGGTAATGGTGAGCCATTCCAAATAGAGTTCACCATTTTTACGACGGTTCCAAATTTCACCCTGCCAACACTTATGGGTTAACAGTGCCTGCCACATGGTCTGATAGAACGCGGCATCTTGTTTGCCCGAATTTAAAATCGCAGGGGTCTGGCCAATAATTTCTTCGGCGTCATAACCGGTTAAAGCGCTAAAGGCTTGGTTCACCCGGACAATCTTGCCGGCGGCATCGGTAATTAAAATACCTTCTTGCGTCTCAAACGCAGCCGCCGCTACCCGCAATTGTTCTTTATGGCTGCGCTCGACCGAAATATCGCGAAACACCACGACCTTGCCAATGAATTTTTTATGAGCAACAATCGGCTGGCTCGACAAATGCACCCACACCACTTTTTGCCCAGCTTGAATCAGCGTATATTCGCCCATAAAGGGCTCATCCAACACACACAAAGACTCTAAATCCTGACGACTGCGACTTAGCGCATGGTGACTCGAGGGATAGATGTCTGCCAATGTGTCTGCGCTCAATTTGGGTAAAAATAAATCTAAGGCCGAACGCCCAATCACTTGGCGTTCTTCCATCCCTAAAAAGGCTAAGGCAGACGCATTAATCTCAATAATGCGCCCTGTCTCATCCACCACATACAAGGCTTCACGCATGGTATCGTTAATTTTTTCTAAGAACTGCAAACTGGCTTCTTGGGAACGTTTGGTCGCTATCCATTGAAATAACAAAATGGTCAGTAACGCCATCATCAGCGTTAGGCCAGCGCCATACCAAACAGCTTCTTGCATTCTTAAGTCGAGTTCTTCAGCGTTGGCAAAAGACACCAAATAAGCGGTATTTTTATTTTCGATGTCTTGGATAGGGGTAAACACAAACACCCGATAATGGCCATCTAACCGCACACTCATCGAAAATGGCTGTCCATTTTTAAGATTGGCCTGCAACCTGGGCACCGCAAACATTTTTTTGGCACCTTGCTGCATATCCACCGACATCATGGAGGCTGCACCAGGCAAAATTCTTAACGGGTCTTCTTCCAACCAGTCTTTGGAAAACACACTGTCTTGCAGCAAATGCCCCAATCCAAATAAACGCTTATCAATCAAAACTGATTTTTGATGTATCAAGGCATATTCTTTTTCACTGTTTAAACGACTGATTTCTTGGCGTAACGACTCAAATGGCTGTGACAATTCCACGCTGCCCAAATATTCGCCTTGATCGACAATGGGATAAAGATGGCGATACCCCGAATAGAGCAACCCCACTTCAAACCCATGCACTGGCTGGCGACTTGATTTAACCACCTTTAAAGAAGGACGAACTTTAGACAAGTCGCACCCAAATTTTTCGGGGCTGTGAAAGCGCAAAAAACTGCGCAATTCTGGCGTATGAAAATGCAGAATACTGATGCCTTGCTGGGTGAGTTTTTGATAGGCGGGATAAAGCTGACGATAAAGATTTAAGCGCGCCATCTTCTCCATATTTGGATTTTGTGCATCCCGCAATAATTGGTGCAGTTCTGGCGTATTAATTTGGGTGTTGAAATAGGCATCTATGCCCGTGCGGTGAATCAATTCAACCGCTTTCCAAGCAACCCCTTGGGTAGAACCCTGCTTGTCTAAATAGAGTTTTTCGTGCGTTTGAAAGTTATTGTAAATAGAGGCCATGCCAAACAACCAGAGCACCACCACCAAAAATCCCGCTAATAAGCGTTCGTTTAACGAATCCACTTGAAACTTGTGCAACATATCACTCATGCGGGCGTCCTAAGTCGGGTTGCATTTCGGTAATCATGGTTTCAAAACTGGCCTGTAATTGGGCATCAAACGCTAAAAATCCATGCTCTCCTAACCCCCATCCCTGGGTTTCCGTGGCGGTTAAATCAACCAAACGCTGACTGATTGCCTGCAGCTGAGACGTACTCACCAATTGCGTATTGGCCACCATCGAGAAAAACGGCAAAGGCGGCGAAATCTCCAAAACCTCTAATCCCAAACCTTGATAACGCTGTGCCATAAAGTCGGCTAAAGACCCCACGCTGCCTTCTTTGCGTAACAAGGCCAAAGCGACACCTTCGTGTGACCCTTCATAGGGATGGGCATATTGATTTAAATCCATGCCCGCTTTGCGAAAAAAATATTCACTGGCAAACCAGCCACAGGTAGATAAGGGTTGGGTTAACAACACGCTCGGATGCGCTTCGGCATCTAACATTTTAAGCGTACTGACACCATCAATCGCCGAGGCAAGCACACAACGGTAACCTTCTTGACTGGCATAATGGCGAATAAACGCCAAGGGTTGAATGGCTGAAGTTTGCTGTTTGAGTTTATAAAAGTTGAAGGGACCGAGTTCGGCAAACGCTAGATTGCCTGCGGCTAAGTCATTCAGAATAGATTCATAAGATTTATAAAATTTAGGTTCGACAGGCTGCCCAATCACTTGGCTCAAAAAATCTGCCAATTTTTGACTTTTGGCCATAGACACCTGCGCATTTTCTAACGGCAAGGGGGCAAAAAAGAGAGGGCTTGTTTCTGCCGCCGCTGCCATGCGCACGATAAACAAACTCAACAGACTGCTGACGATTAGAAGAATAAGGCTAGGCAAATTCCGTTTCATGGTGATTCCTAAATTTAAGGGGGCAATTCTAAACCAACTTCTTCAAGCATCCTGCAATATCGGCTCATTAATAGATTTAAATCAACTTTTTCATTACCCACTCAAGAAATGACCGCCCACTTAATTAAAAGTTGGAACAACCCTTGCTTTTACAAAACCCATTATTCAACTTAACTCAGTGACCTTATGTTTTTGTTTGCGAAACCCAACCAAGCATCCGCTGTTCCTCTGCTGCCAAAACTCAGTTTATGCTGTGTTTTGGTTGCGCTGAGCCTTAGCCAACTCAGTGGTTGTAGTACGACCAGCCGAATTCATCATGCCACCGTAACCCCGCTTAAGGTCACTAAGCCAGTTGATTTGAATAACACGCGTTTAGTTAAACAAAAACTGCTAGACCAATACCGCGTTTGGAAAGGCACCCCCTATTTGTATGGTGGCGACAACCAAAAAGGTATTGACTGTTCAGCCTTTGTGCAGCGCACCTTTGCCGAAAAGTTAGGGCATCGACTGCCCAGAACCACGTTGGCACAAGTTAAAGTGGGCAAAACCATTGCCAAAAAAGCCCTTAAACCGGGCGATATTGTTTTCTTCAGAACCGGACGCAACTCGCGTCACAATGGGATTTATCTTGGCAATCAACAATTCATTCATGCCTCCAGCAGCAAAGGCATTACCATCTCAAATTTACAAAATGTTTATTGGCAAAAAACCTACTGGAAAGCCATTCGTTTATAGTTTTTAAGCCAAAAAGTACTCAAATTTAACCAGGCCTGGTCATTTTTAAGGCAAAAATCAGTCTTTATAAGGGAATACTGATAAAATACGCTTTTTTAATTTTATGATGCCTAACCTTATGAGCAACGCACAACTCATCTTAATTGATAAACGCAACCAACCCATTAAAGAATATATCGTCGCTGTCGCCGCCTCAGACGGCCTAGACATCAAGGGTTTGCAAATTATTGCCTCACCCGCCAAAGGCGAAAAAGCGTTGCTCACCGCCACTCTTAAAATTCCCCCGCTTGAAGCTTTGCAGTTTAACGGCAGCAAAATTGTGGACGCCATCTTAGACAATTTGGTGATTGGCGATGAACTTCTCACGGTGACACAACTCATTGAGCGTGCCAGTGAAGACGAAGCTGTTAGAACTGCGTTGACCAAATCGATCAAAAAACTGCGTGAAAAATTAGATACGCTGGTGAAGGAATTTACTTCTTCCGAAGTGGTGAACTTGTTGGCCGAGCGTCGTAATGATGCGCAGTTTAAATTAAAAGAACACGACCAAACCCTCAAGGGAAAAAATGTGGTTTGTATCGACATAGAAGCCACTGACATTTCCACCAAGGACACTGCAGACATCATTCAAGTATCCATTTGCGATTTGGCGGGCACCGAACTTTACAACCAGCTCATTAACCCTGGCTACGACATTCCTGACAATGAAAAGCACAATATCACCACTGAGATGGTTCAAGGTGCGCCATTTTTAGCGGAAGCCTGGGATGCCATGCACAAAATTCTACTAGAAGCGGATGTGGTGTTGGCTTATAGCACCGAATCAGACTTTGCCTATTTGCAAAAAGGCGCTGAGAAAAAAATGCTTAACTTTGAGTTGGACTACAACACCTGGTTAGATGTGGCCGAACTCAGCAAAGACCTGATTGGTGCATTGCGCTGGCAATCTGAAAAAATGTATTGGTTCTATAAAACCCCAAAACTCACCGATGCCTACGAAACCCTATTAGGCAAGCCTTTCCCTGGCGATGCACATGATGCCCTAGCCGATGCGCGTGCCACCGCAGAATTGTTTAATGGCATGCTGGAAAAGGGTCGTAAATCGCAAGTGAAAATGAAAAAACCAGAACCGCTTAAAGAAGAAATTTCTAATAACCCTTTTGCCGCAGCTTTTGCGCAAGCCAAACGCAAGTAGGCTCGGCCATGACCAGTTTTAAAAGCTTAGAAAAAGCCCACAAGGGCGACACCTTTGACTGGGATGAGCTCAAATCCCAAATCAAATACGACAAAGAGGGTTTGATTCCTGCCATCGCGCAACAGTACGACACCAAAGAAGTGCTGATGATGGCTTGGATGAATGAGTTGTCTTTGAGCGAAACCCTAGAAACCGGGCGAGTCTGTTATTGGTCGCGTTCACGCCAAGCTTACTGGCGCAAAGGCGAAGAGTCTGGGCAGATTCAAGTGCTGAAAAGCTTAGCATTTGATTGCGATGGCGACACCATTTTATTGCAAGTTGACCAAACCGGCCCCGCTTGCCATTCTGGGCGCCGCAGCTGCTTTTACACAGAAGTACATGACCACACCGCCGAAATCACCAGCGACCCACTCATCAACCCAGAAGACCTTTACAAAAAGTAACTGACGCTTTCTTGCTCTAAAGAATTTAATCTTAATGCAGCGCAGGATTGCAGGCTAAAGCCTTCGCCACTTAGATAATCGTCTCCTTTGGGCGCAGGCTTTAGCCTGCTTTCAACTCAAATCAAAAAACCTTTTGCGATTCTTTTATTAAGGTCGCTTTTTGGCTTTGTGTTTCCTGATTGAGATTTGTTCTTAGCGCCCTTGTTACTTTTTGGCTCGCCCAAAAAGTAACCAAAAAGTCGACCCTCTCATCATTTCTATGCCCCTAAAACTCAGGACTGGAAAGTGGCGAACTCGCTGCGCTCAAACAGCGCCACTTTTTCTCCAGTCCTTTCGTTAAGGTGCATCACGAAATGATTCAAAGGGGGCTTTAGGAAGTCTGACAGAGCCGTTTGCCCTTTAAGAAGAAGTGAAAAGAACAAAGGGCAAAAATTCCAAGAAGGCTAAAGCCTTCGCCCCTTTGATAATCGTCTATTTTGGGGCGCAGGCTTTAGCCTGCTTTTAATCTCACAAGAAATTTTTACTCGCTGGCGACCACCAGCTCCCGCACCAACATAGTGGCGTAACTGCCTGCCGGTAAGCTAAATGCTAATTGCAAATGCTGGTCTTGCAACGCCCAAGTCATTGCTTGCGGTTTTAAGACCAACGCCCGACGCTCTTGTTGCAAGCCTAAATGCTCCAATGCATTTAACCACTCGGTAAACTCAGCCATCACCTCGGTTTCCAAAGCCAGTGCTTTACCTGCAACCCCTAATCGACCTCTACCGACCAATGGACCGGTTGGCAAACTTTCAAGGTTCAGTAAATCCCCCTCGATTTCATCTGCCCAGCACTTTGCCAAAATGCGTTGATTTAATACTTGATTAAAAATCCATGAGCGTGCCGCAGAGATATACAGGCCGCGCTGGTTTTGTTGCGCCGCAGATAGTTTATGGCGCTTTTTGGCCGCTCTCTCAGCGGGCAATTGTGCAAATAAAGCTTCTGCTTGCTTAAGATTACCCATGTCTTTGCCAAAGCGCTGCTCGCCAAAATAGTTAGGCACACCCTGTTGTTGAATGGATTGTAAGCGGGTTTGTAACTGGGTTAGATTACCTTGTAAATCTCGTAATACCAGAACAAATCGATTACCCGCCAAACAGCCTGTTTGGCATTTTTTTTGATGGCGCTGAACTTTTAACACCTCTACATTGTCTAGATTTAATAAATCCAGATCAGGATTCGGCTTACCCGGCAAATGCACACTAAACCATTGTCGAGTGACGGCTTGGCGGTCTTTTTTGCCGGCATACCCCACATAGCGTTCATTGACTCCTGCCCATTTAGCCAGTTGTTGCGCCACCCAATCGGTATTTTCACCGCGCTTTTCAACCCAAAGCCACAAATGCTCCCCTTCGCCACTCAGTTCAAAGCCTAAGATTTCTTCAACTTGAAAGTCTTCAGGCTTGGCTTTCAGTTGCCCTTGGCACTCAGGTTTTCCATAGGCATAAGCCAGTTGATTAAAAGCATAAGACATGAGTTTTCTCGAGATTTAGAAACAAAAAAAGCCTGGTTAATTTGACCAGGCCTGGTTATTTTTTAGCCAGTTGAGGCGTTTATTTAGATATTTTTGAACAACTTTTCATCCACTGGGATTTCTTTACCTTCGGGCTTGTCGTTATAAATTTGAATGAGTAACTGCGAAATATTACCCGGACGCACATAATCCTTAATCATTTGACGCGCATTTAACGGTGAGTCTTTATGAATATAAGTGTAAAGATTACGATACTGGCATTTATTGTCTGGATCAGAAGCCATGGGTTTTAAATAGTTTCCACCATCTAACTTAAAGGCTTCGTTAGTCACTAAGATAATCTTGTGGTAATAGTCAGATGAAATTGGCTTATCAAAACAGATTTTCAGCACTCTATCAAAGTTTCCAGAGCCCTTATCCATGTCATCAACCACTTGCGCAGAGATTATTTTGACAGGATCTTTAGAACAGCCTCCCATCATCATTAGGGACAAAATCGCCCCCATCCATAACAGTTTCTTCATCGTCTCCTCCTCAAGAGCCTCGTCAAAACAATTTACTTAGATGCCTGCGCCATCTCTCACTTCTGGCTGTATACCGGCAATTTCCCAGTTACCTTCATCCGCAGCATTGCGGCGAATGTGCCAAATTTCAGTGAAGGCATGTGCATCTTCAAAGCGACCTTCTTTTATAAATCCACTGTAACGCACGCTGACCACAAAATATTGTCCATCAATCGCCATATCGGCAATCTCGGCATCTAAGGATTCAACTTCAGTATAGTTATCTGAACTTAAATTGGCAATTTCACCTTGTAACGCCTCATAGAGTTCCGCTGAACAGTAAGACTGAATTTCTGCCAAATCTTTTGCATCCCAGGCTTTTTGAATATTCAAATAATGAGTTTTAGCACCTTCTAAGAAACCTGCTGCATCAAACCAAGCGGGGACATCTTGCACAGGCACCGCCGCATCCGACAACCCTGAACCTATGATAGAACCCCCATGCGGATTGTAGGCTTCGTGCTCTTGGGTTTCTCTCATTTGCGGTTGATAGGAAGACTGTTGCTGTTCTGGCTCATAAGCTTCTCTAGGGGCATGACCCGCATACTGTCTTTGCTGCGCTTGACGACCCATAAAAGATTTGAATAATTTAAATGCGATAAAGGCTAACAACGCAATCAGTAAAAAATCCATAAACTGAAAGCCTTCAAAGCCATCACCAAACAGCATGGCTGCTAACAAACCACCGGCTGCTAAACCTGCCAAAGGGCCTAACCATTTAGAGGCACCGGACTTAGCCGCTTGACCCGCTGCTGGCGCAGTTGCAGGATTGTTTTTAGGGGCTTGCGGTTGAGCCGCAGGCTTGCTGGCCGGTTGGTTAAAGTTTTTAGGCGCGACTTGCTTGCTATAACCAAAGCTTTTACCCCCGCCAAACTTCGCGGCTTGAGCCATTTGACTCATGCCAAATACACCAAAAATTAGAACAAAAAGCACAATTAACTTATTTTTCACTTTTTTAACCTTATTAGACTTATTTTGAATTTAATACTATTCGATTGTACTGTTGAAAGCAATCTTTTCGCAACCTTTCAAGGTTACCCTTTTTTGACACAACGCGAAATGGTGTAGTCTTTGCCCTGCTTCACTTTGTCGTAGTTGCCAAACACTTCATTAAAGTTACGCTTCATATAATCACGCAGACCATTAATGGTAACCACCACAAATTGACCGCCGGGCGCTAACTGGGCATGCACATCGTGCAAAATAATCGCCAACATTTCCTTACCTACTTTGGCAGGAATATTCGACACGATGGTGGTAAACATTAAATCTGGTGGCACCGCACTCATGCCATTCGACAAATAGGCTTTGGCATTGGGGAGTTTATTGAGTTGCGCATTTTTATTGGCAAAATCAACCGCCACAAAATCTTTATCCACCATGTGAACCTGCCCTTTGGGTGCGCAAGCCGCAATGGTCAATCCAATAGGCCCATAACCACAGCCAATATCTAACGCAATTTCGTCTTCCTTAATATCAATATAACGCAACAGTAAATCTGTTCCTGAGTCGATATCACGCGGTGAAAAAATTCCCCAAGTTGAACGAAATTGCAGCGCATGGCCTTTCAATTCGGCATTAAAACTTAAATCCTGTTTGAGTTCAGCAATCGTACTCATGATCTTCTCTTTAATAATTAACTTAAATTTTTAAGGGGTATAGCACTTAACCCTTTATTTTTACTAAAAAATAACCTATCATAAATTTTTAAAATTTTAGGATTGGACACTATGACAACCATCTTAAAAAATCTTATTACGCAACGGCAGTTTGAATACACCCTTAAAGAGGGGCGCCCGTCTCAGGCGGCCAATTTGTTACTGGTTGCAATCTTTGTTTATCTCTTATCCCAACTTGGGGTTGCTACAGAACTCATCGTTCTCTGGGTCATTGGGCATATCTTGGTCAGCGGGCATCGAATACGCATGATGTTTACCATACTCCCTAAAATTGGCCATGAACCCATCGATCACAAAAGATTATACAAGCAAACTCGCATTACATTTTGGTTAATGGGCAGCCTTTGGGGAATAGCATTTTTAACCATCACGCTACTGGGACAGGACGCTTATACCAATTTGGTACTCGCGGTGGCCATTGGCTACTGTGGGTCAGGTATTTTATCTGCAGCGCCATCTTTTATGGCTTATGCCGCCATGAACACCCCGATCGTAGCATCGATTTATCTGGGGTTTATTTTACAACCCACGCAAGCAACCCCTATTGCAATCGTTATAGCGACTTTAGCCTTTGGGTTTATCTTTTCATCTGCCTATCGTTTTAGCCAACACTTTATTGGCAATGTGACCCGCTATCACCAAATTGAAAATGCCAAACAACAGGTGATTCATGTGTTAGGGCGAGCCAGTGAATATCGGGATGAAGAAACGGGCGATCACATTTCGCGCATGAGCCAAAACGCTTATTTACTGAGCAAAAAAATCGGCTTTAATGAAGAAGAAGCGTTGCGCATGAGAGATGCCAGTAGCTTACACGACCTCGGAAAAATCGGCATACCCGATCATATTTTGCTAAAACCCGGCAAACTCACCCCAGCAGAATTTGAGGTGATGAAAACACATCCTTGCATAGGACACCACATTCTTGGCGACGCACAAGAAAGCGCAACGCTAGAATTGGCCAAACGCATTTGCCACAGCCACCATGAAAAATGGGATGGCACGGGTTATCCCGAAGGTCTAACAGCAGAACAAATCCCTCTTGAGGCTCGGATTGCGGCCATCTGTGATGTGTTTGATGCGCTCACCTCAGAACGCCCCTACAAACCAGCTTGGTCTCATGAAGCCGCGCTGAATTATATTATTGAACAAAAAAATCGTCATTTCGACCCCGAATTGGTGGAGGCTTTTATCGCCATCCATCCCGAACGCCAACAATATAAAATTACCGAGCCTTCTTCGCCCAGAACCCCACAGACCTGTTAAAATACGCGCCCATTTCAAAAGTATTTTTTCAGGTTATGCACACTTTAAACGAACGCCAATTACAAGCCGTCCTCCATGTTGAAACCCCTGCGCTGGTTTTAGCCGGTGCAGGCTCGGGTAAAACTCGCGTGATTACCGAAAAAATTGCCCACTTAATTCGCAAGCACGATATTAAAGCGCATCACATTTACGCCCTAACCTTTACCAATAAAGCCGCCAAAGAAATGAAAGAGCGTGTGAGCAAATTATTGGTTAATGACCCCAGCAAAGGATTGAATGTTTCAACATTTCATAACTTGGGGCTCAACATCATTCGCCAAGAATATGCGGCGCTGGGCTACAAAGCCAATTTTTCAATTATGGATGCCATAGACACCAAACAAATCCTCAAAGAGTTAATGAAAAAACATACCAACGACGAGGATATGGACGAAGAACTCGATGGTATTCAATGGGTCATTTCAGGCTGGAAAAATGCCCACATCAGCCCAGAAAAAGCCTTAAGCATGGCCGAAGATAAGTTGCAAGAATCGCGCGCTATTTTATATGGTTTATACCTCAAGCAACTGCACGCCTATAATGCGGTGGATTTTGATGATTTGATTGGTTTGCCGGTACGCCTATTTAATGAACGCCCCGATATACTCGATAAATGGCAAAACAAAGTGCGTTATTTGCTGGTGGACGAATACCAAGACACCAATGCCGCCCAATATGAACTGGTCAAACAACTGGTCGGCATCCGTGGACGCTTTACCGTGGTGGGTGATGACGACCAGTCCATTTACGCCTGGCGTGGCGCACAGCCTGAAAACTTAGCCTTGTTACAAACTGATTTTCCAGCATTGGTGGTCATTAAACTGGAACAAAATTATCGCTCCAGTAACCGTATCTTATTAGCCGCCAACCAACTGATTTCTAACAACCCGCATGTTTTCGAAAAACGCCTGTGGTCAGAAATGGGTATGGGAGATCCCCTGCGCGCCATTGCCTGTGCCGATGAAAACCAAGAAGCGGAACGCGTGGTTTCAGAAATTATTGTGCATAAATTCAAAAATAAAACGCAGTTCAAAGACTACGCCATTTTGTATCGTGGCAACTTTCAATCGCGTATTTTTGAGCGAACTTTACGGGAACAAAACATTCCCTATGTCTTATCCGGCGGCCAATCGTTTTTTGATAAGGCGGAAATTAAAGATGTCATGTCTTATCTAAAACTGATTGTCAATCCGGATGACGATGCCGCTTTTTTGCGTATCGTCAACACGCCACGCCGCGAAGTGGGTGCCAGTACTTTAGAAAAATTAGCCACCTATGCCACCAAACGCGACGTCAGTTTAATGGATGCCACGCAAGAACTGGGGCTAGAATCCGTCTTATCGGATAAAGCGCTTAAGCGTGTGCAGTGGTTTGGTCAAATGGTTTTAGAGTGGGTGAAAGACGCAGAAACCCTGGAAGGCGAAGAAGTTATTCATTTTATTAAAGCCATGATTGAACGCATTGAATACGACAACTGGCTACACGAAGTGGCTACCTCACCTTCTCAAGCAGAAAAGCGCATCGAAAATGTGCGCGATTTATTGCTGTGGATAGAGCGGATTTTGACCAAAGCGGAAGAAGAAGATGGCGAGCAGTTAAAGCTGGGCAAAATTGTGTCGCATATGACACTCATGGACATCATGGAACGCAATGAAGATGATGCTGAACATAACAGCGTCAGCCTAATGACCCTTCACGCCTCCAAAGGTTTAGAATTTCCACATGTCTTTTTGATTGGCATGGAAGAAGAACTTTTACCACACAAACAAAACTTAGAATCACCCGGTCTAGAAGAAGAACGCCGCTTGGCTTATGTGGGCATTACCCGTGCGCAACGCAGCCTAACCATGACCTATGCGCAAAAACGCCGCAAATATGGTGAAGACACCCCTTGCGACCCGAGTCGTTTTTTAGATGAACTGCCAGAAGACTGTTTGGTTTGGGAAGGCAAGCCCGGAGCAGTCATGTCGGAAGAAGAACAAAAGGTGACTGGCAATGCGCACTTGGATAATTTGCGTGCGATGCTCATGCAAAAAAAGGCCAAATAAGCCCTTAATTCTGACTAAATACCGCCTAAAAACAACCAGGCCTGGTTGTTTTTAGGTTGTTTTTAGGTTGCTTTAAGATTTTTTAGACCGTTCAAACAGCTTCTTTATCAACCGCTTTCAATTTTGCACTTTCTTTAGCACGATACATTAAATTGTCCGCTTCTTTCAGCACATCATCGACTGATATACTGACATCCGTGATCAACAGCGATCCAATACTGGCGGTCACATGATGCACATAATCGTCAATAATATAAGGCTTAGCCAAATTTTCATTAAAGCGATGCGCCGCTTCGGTCAAGTGTATATAGGCTTGATTTTCATCTTTACCCAAATGTCTTAACAAGACCACAAATTCATCTCCGCCTAAGCGCGCCACCAAATCATTATTACGGCTAGAGTCTTTTAAACGAGTGCCGAACATTTTCAAAATTTTATCGCCTTCCTCGTGCCCAAAATCGTCATTAATGGGTTTAAAGTTGTTTAAATCCATAAACAGCAAACCGGAATACTCTTGTAAATGTCGTAAATCTTCTATCGCAGTTTTAATGTTTTTGACCAAATAACGTCTATTAGCCGTGCCGGTTAAAAAGTCATGATGTGCGGTAAAATCAAGCTGGTCTAATAATTTGGAGCGTTTGCTTTCGTTTTGAATGCCCATCATAAACAGTAAAACCCACAAACAGGCAAACCCAACAAACAGTAAGATTGAGTCAATCATTTGTTTATGTTTAAAGTTTTGGAACAGCTCAGGATTGGAAATAACCACCACTTTCCAGCGACTGTTAGGCACATTCACACTGGCCAAAATGTCTTCGCGCTCAGAGGCGCTTAGGAAATAGTCGCGACTTAAATGATCCCTAACGCCCTCGTAACTGACCTCGATTAAATCTTCCTTATCCGTAGTTGTCATTAAATAGACATCATTGGCAGATACGCGCTGCTCTAAAAGCACCTTGTGCAGGAGTTCTGCCTTAAAACTCATGAAGAAAATAATGGGATTTTTGTCTACATAAACCGGGAACATCATATCGAAATGGAAAGCACCAGGTGTGGCATGAATATGGGGCAAATATTGCGTATTAGAATCTTTATTACGCAAGGCATCGGCTTGTATTTTTGTTTCTAACTTACACACTTCACCCATTAAAAAATCAATGTCACCGCCCACCAAATCACCATGTTCACTGACCAAACTGAATACATACATATCAGGAAAGTAGTGTTTGAGCCTTGCGGTAATTTTGTCTTGCACCGCGTTATCTGTCTCAAAATGCCTAATATTCACCATAAAAAACTGATCGAGTGCGACAGCAACCATACGATTACGGATAGAGTCTAGCAACGAAGTGACGCCATGCTCGGTTGCTTTGGCCTGCTTTAAAGCCAAATCTTTTTGGTAGTCTTCAAATTGCGACACAATCGAGTGCGCGCGCCAACCCAGGAGTGAACTCACCGCAACAAAAAACAACACCATGATGATACTAAAGCTGGAGTAACCACCTTTTGGACTGATCATGACAACACTCCCACAGATGCCCGCAAAATGACTTGCGAACGGATATTAATGACTAAAATATAGCACAAAAGAACTTTGCCATTAGACACATTAGATAAGGCTTATATATTCGTAAATTTTTTTAATTTTTTTCATCATAACTCAAATCATTTGACTGGTTTTTCGCAGACATAAAAAAACCCCTTAAAGACAATATTTAAGGGGTTTCGAAGACATCCGCTTAAGGGGAATTTAAGCAGGGTGTTTTACACGGCTGATTACATCATGCCGCCCATTCCGCCCATGCCACCACCAGCGTTCATGTCTGGAGCGCCTTCTTTAGCAGGTAAGTCTGCAATCGCAGCACCAGTTGTTAATACCAAACCAGCGATAGAAGCGGCGTTTTGCAAAGCAGAACGCGTGACCTTTGCAGGATCGATAATACCAGCTTCAATCATGTCGCAGTAAACTTCTTTAGCGGCATCAAAACCGAAGTTTCCAGAACCTTCCATGACTTTGCTCACAATAACAGACCCTTCTAAACCACAGTTAGCTGCGATTTGACGCATTGGCTCTTCCATAGCGCGCAAGGCAATCTGGATACCAACATTTTGATCCGCGTTATCGCCCACAACTTTCACTTTAGACTTAGCGCGAACTAAGGCAACACCACCACCGGCAACAATCCCTTCTTGAACCGCTGCACGCGTTGCGTGTAAAGCATCATCAACACGGTCTTTCTTCTCTTTCATTTCCATCTCGGTGGCCGCACCCAACTTCAAGACAGCCACACCGCCGGCTAACTTAGCCAAACGCTCTTGTAG
Source organism: Thiosulfativibrio zosterae (assembly GCF_011398155.1). NCBI lineage: Bacteria > Pseudomonadati > Pseudomonadota > Gammaproteobacteria > Thiotrichales > Piscirickettsiaceae > Thiosulfativibrio > Thiosulfativibrio zosterae. Next base: position 496,966 of record NZ_AP021888.1, on the reverse strand, counting down.
CTTCTCTTTGTCGTATTCAGAAGTGGTGTTTTCCACTTGAGATTTGATTTGCGCGCAACGAGCATCAATGTCTTCTTTAGTTCCGATACCATCAATTAACTTGGTGTTGTCTTTACCAACCACAACAGACTTAGTTTGACCTAACATATCTAAAGTCACTGAATCTAAAGATAGACCCACTTCTTCAGAAATCACTGTTGCGCCAGTTAATACTGCCATATCTTGTAACATAGCCTTACGACGCTCACCAAATCCAGGTGCTTTTACTGCTGCAACCTTAACGATGCCACGCATATTGTTGATTACCAAAGTCGCTAAGGCTTCGCCATCAACATCTTCCGCAATAATCAATAACGGACGACCCGCTTTTGAAACCGCTTCTAGTGTAGGTAACAATTCGCGGATATTAGAGATTTTTTTGTCGTGTAACAAAATATATGGGTTGTCTAGTTCAGCAACCATTTTTTCTTGGTTGTTCACAAAGTAAGGTGATAGGTAACCACGGTCAAATTCCATCCCTTCAACCACCACTAAAGCATCATCTAGTGAAGAACCTTCTTCAACCGTAATCACACCCTCGGTAGACACTTTTTCCATTGCATCCGCAATCATCTGACCAATTCTTTCGTCAGAGTTTGCTGAAATTGTACCGACCTGCTTAATCGCTGCAGAGGTCGTGCAAGGCTGTGCCATGGCTTGGATTTCAGCAACAACCGCTTCAACCGCTTTGTGAATACCACGGTTTAAATCCATTGGGTTCATACCTGCGGCAACTGATTTCATCCCTTCACGAACAATGGCTTGAGCCAAAACAGTTGCCGTGGTTGTACCGTCACCGGCTACATCATTGGTTTGTGACGCAACATCTTTAACCATTTGCGCACCCATGTTCATGAACTTATCTTCAAGTTCAATTTCACGCGCCACAGACACACCATCTTTAGTCACAGTCGGTGCACCGAAAGACTTTTCTAAAACCACATTACGACCTTTTGGCCCTAGAGTTACTTTAACTGCGTTGGCTAGGATGTTAATCCCTTCAACCATTTTTTCACGAGCATCTAAACCAAAACGAACATCTTTTGCTGCCATTTGTAAATTCCTTGTTTTTAAAACTATTAACTATTAGTAAAGGGTTCGAGCGTTAATTAGCTGATAATCGCGATAATGTCGTCTTCGCGCATCACCATCAGCTTTTCGCCTTTGTCATCTTTAACTTCTTGGCCAGAATATTGACCAAACATTACTTTATCGCCGACTTTAACCGTCATAGCGACAATCGAACCTGAGTCAGAAGCTTTACCTGGACCCACAGCAACCACTTCACCTATGGTTTGTTTTTCCTGTGCTGAGCCAGGAAGAACAATCCCACCTGAAGATACTTTTTGCTCTTCAACTTGACGAATCACAACGCGGTCGCGTAATGGCTTAATATTCATAGTATTTCTCCTAAGGGAACAATTTATAAAGTTTTTTAAAGGTTATTAAATTTAAGTTCAGATTAATCTGTTGTCCCCCATTAATAAGGGCGTATTTGATCGATTCAAGAGCGAAATTAAAAAATTTTATGATTTTTAATAAAAAGCCCGCAAATGCGGGCTTAAAAAAGGTAAAAAGCGCTCAATTTCAAATGTCGGCGTGCACTAAATTATCACAATGCATTAAAAACTCACCCTCCGAATACCCCAAAATACTCTCGATTTGGCTAGAAGGTTTGCCAATAATTTTTTGGGCATCTTTTAAGGCGTAGTTGACCAAACCTCTGGCAATTTCCTTGCCCTGCTCATCCACACAAACCACCATTTCGCCACGCTGAAACTTACCCGCCACAGACAAAACCCCAATCGGCAACAGGCTTTTTCCAGGTTGACGCAAAATTTTGGCCGCACCCGCATCCAAAACCAAAGTGCCTTTGGCTTGCAAATGTCCTGCCAACCATTGTTTGCGAGCGGTCATGGGCTCTAAATCTGGAATTAATAAAGTCCCCACGGTTTCCCCTGAAAACAATCTGGGTAAAATATTTTCTTCACGACCTGAGGCGATAAATGTCGCCGTACCAGAACGAGCCGCTCTTTTGGCCGCCATCACTTTCGTGTACATCCCACCTTTACCCAAAGCACCACCTTCGGGACTGGCCATGGCTTCAATATCTTTGCGACTGACTTGCGCTTCAGAAATCAACTCCGCCTTAGGATTGGTGCGCGGATTGTCATTATACAATCCTTGCTGATCGGTCAAAATGACCAAAATATCAGCGGATACCAAATTAGCCGTTAAGGCCGCGAGCGTATCATTATCGCCAAAGCGAATTTCATCGGTCACCACCGTGTCATTCTCATTAATAACCGGCACTGCACCATGTTCTAAAAGGGTTTGTATGGTGTTAGATGCATTTAAATAACGCTCACGACTTGATAAGTCATCATGCGTCATTAAAATTTGCGCCGTTAAAACGCCATGTTGCGCAAACTCCGACTCATAAGCCTGCACCAAGCCCATTTGTCCAACCGCAGCTGCGGCTTGGAGCTCATTAATTTCTGACGGACGCTTAGCCCAACCCAAACGCTTCATGCCTTCAGCCACGGAACCAGAAGACACGATCACCAGTTCTACGCCCTGCTGTCTTAACGACATCATTTGCGCAACCCAGCGACGCATGGCGGCAACATTTAAACCTTGCCCATCATCTGTTAATAAAGCGCTGCCAATTTTTACCACCCAGCGTTTAGTGGTTGAGACAGAAGAGCGCTTAATCATGATTCGGTCGTATGGGTTTCAGTTGACGCTTCAGCATCACGCAAAGCCTTTCTGGCTTCATAAGCTTCGGCATCTGCCGCTTCTTGTGCGGCAACTTTATTATCGTGCAGACCTTGTGCTATGGCTTTCACCAAGTCGTCCGTTCCAGTGCGATTGGCTGCCGAAATACTGAAATATGGGCCTTGCCAATCTAAGCGTTTAACAATGTCATCACACACCGCTTGCGCTTCATCTTCCATCAACAAGTCCGTTTTGTTCATGACCAACCAACGCTCTTTTTCTAAGAGCGCATCGCTGTATTTTTCGAGCTCACGCTGAATAATGCGCACATTTTCAACCGGATCAGAACCATCAATCGGTGCAATATCCACCACATGTAATAATAAACCGGTGCGAGACAGATGCTTCAGGAACTGAATTCCCAAACCGGCACCTTCGGATGCCCCTTCAATCAACCCGGGAATATCGGCAATCACAAAGCTCAATTCGGCGGAAACACGCACAACACCCAAGTTAGGATAAAGCGTGGTGAAAGGATAATCAGCCACTTTTGGGCGCGCTGCAGAAACCGCAGTAATCAAGCTAGATTTACCGGCATTTGGCATTCCTAATAAACCGACATCGGCTAAGACTGCCAACTCCAAAGACAACTCGCGAGAATCCCCATCCTCACCACGCGTAAACTGGCGTGGCGTGCGGTTACGCGAGCTTTTAAAATGCACATTGCCCAAACCATAGCGCCCACCTTGAGCCACCAATAATTTTTGCTCGTGCTCGGTTAAGTCACCAATGATTTCTTGGGTATCTAAATCTCTAACAATGGTTCCCACGGGTACAGCGATTAACAAATCTTCACCCGCACGACCCGACTTTTGCTGACTCATGCCGCCTTGGCCATTTTGAGCCTTATAGTTGCGGATAAATCTAAAATCGATCAAGGTGTTCAAATTTCGGTTAGCCACTAAGTAAACGCTGCCGCCGGCACCGCCGTCACCACCATTTGGTCCCCCAAATGGAATAAATTTTTCACGTCTAAAACTGGCGGCACCGTTACCACCGCGTCCTGCTTCTACATGAATATTTGCTTCATCTACAAACTGCATAACCTACTCTTTATCTTGAGGAATTTCCCATTTGCGCTGGGAGCGTGCGCTGCGAACTTAAGTCGCTTATTTTAAACTGTTTTTCGCAAATCAAAACAACCTTTGTTTAGGTTTCCATAAAATTTGCGACAAATAAAAACGCCCCGACAAGCGGGGCGTTTTCAATAACAAAGTTAATTTCTAATTATTCAGAAACAATTGTTACATAAGTACGAACTGGCTTACCTTTTTTAACAAAAGCAACCTGACCGGCTTCTAATGCAAAAATGGTATCGTCTTTGCCGCGACCACAGTTGTCACCTGCATGGAACTTAGTCCCACGCTGACGAACGATGATGCTACCAGCTAAAACCTGCTCGCCGCCGAAACGCTTAACGCCTAAGCGTTTGGCGTTACTGTCGCGACCGTTTTTAGTACTACCTGCTGCCTTCTTATGAGCCATGGTGATAACCTCTAGTTAAATTGTTCACCCCCTACTCAGAAGTGACGCAATTTTATATTTTATTTTAGTTTAAAACCTAGGTTATCTTTACACGAAGACAACAGGTTTAAACAGTGATTCTAGTCAATTAAACCTTAACTGATTAAGCTGAAATTTTAGTAATTTCAACTTCAGTATAGTTTTGGCGATGGCCTTGCTTAGTGCGCGAACCATTCTTACGACGACGGAACTTGATGATAGTCACTTTTTTGCCACGACCGTTAGACTTAACAGTTGCTGCAACTTTAGCACCCTCAACAAATGGCGCACCCAACTTAATGTCAGCGCCTTCACCCACCATCAAGACTTCGTCAAACTGCACTGAATCACCTGCTTCTGCATTTAATGATTCGATGCGTAAGTATTGACCTTCGCGTACTCGATACTGCTTACCACCGGTTTTAATTACTGCGTACATGGAACTTCTCCCGGATTCTAAATTCTTTTAGTGCACCGTCAAAAACGGCAAAGGCGGGATTATACAGTCTTTTATTTTTTGGGTCAAACACCATTTTGATAAAGTTTTGATTCTCTTCCCAAAAACTGCAAAAAACCACCAAATTTAACCAGGCCTGGTTAAATTTGGGCGGATTTTACCAATTATTACTAGGCAATTGCACTGAATCCGTCTAAACTTTGCAACAATTTACTTAAAAGTCTTTTATAAAGAATTAAATCCTTCATGACCTTAGCTGATATTCGCCAACTCATCCTAGAAGACATACAAGCCACGGATCATTTAATCCTCACCAAACTTGCTTCTGATGTCGTTCTTATTAATCAAATTGGACACTATATTATTAACAGTGGCGGCAAACGCTTGCGCCCACTTTTAGTGCTCTTGTCTGCCAGAGCTTGCGGCTATCAAGGTAAAGATCATTTAACGATGGCGGCTGTCATAGAATTTATTCACACATCTACCCTATTGCATGATGATGTGGTCGATGAATCCGACACGCGCCGTGGCAACAAAACCGCCAACGAAGTATGGGGCAATGCTGCTTCGGTTTTGGTTGGGGATTTTTTATATTCGCGTTCTTTTGAAATGATGGTTGAACCTGGCCTAATGAAAATCATGCAGGTCATGTCTGAAGCCACTAATGTGATCGCCGCGGGTGAAGTCTTGCAATTGCTCAATTGCCATGACGCAGACACCACCACCGAACGCTACATGGAAGTCATTCACCGCAAAACTGCCAAGCTGTTTGAAGCCGCAACCCAAATGGGCCCTGTTTTAAGCAATCGCCCAGAACTCGAAGCCGCTTTTATTGCTTACGGTAAACATTTGGGGGCCGCTTTCCAATTGGTTGACGATGCACTCGACTACACCGCTAATGAAGAAGAGTTGGGCAAAAACATTGGCGACGATCTCGCCGAAGGCAAACCAACCTTGCCATTGATTTATGTGCTAGAAACTGGCTCAGCAGCAGACCAAGACATTATTCGCCGTGCCATTGAAACCGAAGGTTTAAATTTATTGGCAGAAGTGACCGAAATCATTGAACGCTCTGGCGCCATTGCACACACTTATAAAATTGCCCATCAAGAGGCCGACAAAGCCAAACAAGCACTAGAACCATTAGAAGCATCCGACTTTAAAGTGGCGCTGTTATCACTTGCCGACCTAGCAGTTAATCGCACACACTAAGCTAACCTATTTAAATGACGCAATAAAAAAGCAGGCCGAGGCCTGCTTTTTTATTGCTACCAATCAATTAATGGGCATTAGCTTTCTTTTGCGCTGATTTATCCGCGTGTTTTTTGCCAAAATGCTTTTCTAAGGCCGCTTGAATTTCGCGCTCTTCTTGCTCCGCCATCTCGGCCATCAACTTCGCCTCGGCTTCTTCACGCTGATTTTCAAGATAGCGTTTATACAAATCAAGATTATCCAGTCTGGTTTTATCCCAATCAATGCGGCGCATAATCCAACGCACCATAAATCGAATCACATGACACTCATCATGACTGGCATAGAGCAATTCTGGCACAGGCCGATAACCATGCATACGCTCTACCGCCACCAGCTTCGCCACATCATCCACTTGAATACGCACATACCCCTGATTGACCTCATCAAAACTGGTACTGTAATAAATGCGAATCACGCTGTTTAAGCTGAACACCGCTTTTTCTAACAACATAGAAACCGGTTTACCACTCGCCCCGACGGTATGAATAAAAATATTCTGGCTTTTTAACGCTCTAAAAAACCGCTCTATTTCATCAAAACCCACCTCTTTTTGGCTTTCAAGCAACAACAGGCGCTCCGCCTCTAGCGATTGCGATTTCTTCTCCATCGTTCTAAAAAAGAATTTTAGCGCGGGAGTCATTGAAGTTTTTTTCATATTGAGTACCTCTAAACGCTGTATCGGCAAGCAGGCAAATTAATACAGTCTTTTTCAAAAGGTTTTTTAAAATACTGCCCCACAGAAACCCGCTATACTTATCAGGGTCTATCTCAGGAGCTGAGTCTTGTTACTTATTTACCCCCTATTAAAAGAGAATCCGCTTGAATAACTTCCCTATCGTTGGCATCGGCGCTTCGGCAGGTGGATTAGCCGCATTTGAAACCTTCTTCTCAGGCCTGCCAGCGGGTTCAAAGCCAGATGTAGCGTTTGTGCTCATTCAACATCTTTCGCCAGAACATAACAGTATTTTATCTGAACTGATTCGCCACTATACACACCTGCCCGTTTTCGAAGTCACCAATGGCATTCAAGTCAAACCTAATTGCGTCTATGTGATTCCACCGAACCACGAAATGACTTTAGACCACGACACCTTAAAACTAAAACCTTACAATTCGCCGAATGTTCACCCACTGTTAATTGATATATTTTTTCAATCGCTCGCCAAAACTCAAGCAGCCCAAGCCATAGGCGTTATTTTATCGGGCACAGGTAATGATGGTGTTCAAGGCTTAATGGCCATCAAACAACAAGAAGGGATTGTTTTTACGCAAGACCTCAACAACCTTGCGTTTGAAGGCATGCCTAAAAACGCGGCTGCCACAGGCCTGGTTGATTTTGTACTGCCAGCCCAGCAAATAATTCCACAAATAATGGAGCTAACTCAAAACCACACCACTGGCCAAAATTTGGTAGCCCCGGAGGATACAGAACGCTTACTCAAGCCATTGTTTGACTTAATCTTAAGCCAAACAGGACATGATTTTTCAGAATATAAACCCAGCTCCATCTTGCGCCGTGTAGAGCGCAGAATGGCCATTAAAAATATTAAATCCATCAAGCTATACCTGCATCACCTCAAACAAAACCCCAAGGAAGTTGAAACGCTTTATTTAAGTTTACTGATTGGTGTAACACGCTTTTTTAGAGATGCTGACGCTTATGAAGCCTTAAAACCCCTCTTAAAAACCCAACTATTCCAAAAAAAATTACCACAAGACACTTTGCGTTTTTGGGTGTCTGCCTGCTCCACGGGAGAGGAAGTTTATTCGATTGCCATACTGATTCAAGAAATCCTGGCGGAAACTAAGCAAAATTTAAGCGTTCAAATTTTTGCTACCGACCTAGACAGCCGCGCCATTATTCAAGCCCGTACAGGGCTTTACCCCAGAAGCATTACAGAAGAAGTTTCGCCACAAAGATTGCAAGACTTCTTTTTTTTAGATCCCGAAGGTAACGGCTATCGTATTCAAAAGAAAATTCGCGACATGGTGGTTTTCTCGGAGCACGACATTATTAAAGATCCACCTTTCTCAAAGTTGGATTTTATCAGCTGTCGCAATCTGTTGATTTACATGACCGAAAGCCTGCAACAAAAACTGCTGAACACCCTGCACTATGCTTTAAACAAGGATGGTATTTTATTTTTGGGCTCATCAGAAGCTATTGGCAACCTAGATTACTTATTTGACACACCAGATGCCAAAGCCAAAATTTTCCAAAAGAAACTGCAAACGCACAAACACCCAACCCCCCTACTTTCCAAAGCTGCGCACCCTATGAAATCAAATAACCCAAGCTTACCAAGCCAAAACCCCAAAGAATCAACCCAACCTAAGTTGCCCTTGCGCGAACTGACTGAACAAACGCTTTTAAAAAATATCGCCCCCAGTGCTGCACTGATTAATGAACAAGGCGACATTTTGTATGTGCACGGTCGCTTGGGTAAATACTTAGAACTACCTGAAGGCTTGAGTGGCCCTAATAATATTTTGCAAATGGCGCCAGAAACCTTAAAACACGACTTAACCTTAGCACTTTTGCAAGTTACCCAATCGCAAACCACCAGTGTCAGCAAGGGCATACAGGTTAATACCAAAGACCACACTTACTTGCTTAACTTAACCCTGCAACCCGTTACAGACCACCCTCTTCTTCTCGAAGAGTCGGCGCTTTATCTGGTTATATTGGAAGAACACCCCGCGGCATTTTTATCTGATATGCCGCGACAAACAGAACAAAACTCAGCAATAGACAGCCCACAAATCGGTGACCTGAAACAAGCCCTGCAATTACAAGAGCGCCATTTAACAGCCGTTAATAAAAAGCTAGAAGCCTCCAATGAAGAACTCAAGTCTTACAATGAAGAAATGCAATCCATGAACGAGGAATTGCAGTCCACCAACGAAGAGCTGGAAACCTCCAAAGAAGAACTGCAATCGGTAAATGAAGAACTCTCAACGGTCAATACCGAACTGCAAAGCAAAGTTGCCGAGTTATCTCACGCCAATAACGATATGAACAACCTTTTGGCGGGCACAGGCATAGGCACTGTCTTTGTAGACCATGATTTGCACATCTTGCGCTTTACCCCCGCCATCACCAAAGTCATTAACTTGATCAGCACCGACATCGGCAGACCGGTAAATCACATTGCCTCTAACCTAAAAAACTATGACCAACTCCATCAAGATATACAACAAGTGTTAACAAGCCTAGTCCCCATTAAAGTAGAGGTAGAATCTTTTGATCATGTTTGGTATCTCATGCAGATTCAACCCTATCGCACCTTAGAAAATGTCATCGAAGGTGCCGTCATTTCTTTTGTCAACATTAACGAATTGGTCATGATGAGGGAAGCACTGCAAAAATCGCAAGCCTTAGCCAACTTAGCCTCGGTGATTAACGATGCGCGCGACGCCATTATTGTGCAAGATTTAAAGGGCAACATACTCAACTGGAACCCCGCCGCAGAAGCCCTTTATGGCTGGACAGAAGCCGAAGCGCTGCACATGAATATCCAACAGATTACTCCAACTGAACTGCTACACGAATCTCTTGAGCGCACCCAAGATTTAAGCCTTGCCAAACACCTCACACCTTATGAAACTCAGCGAAAAACCAAGTCAGGTGACAACCTAGAAATTAAAATCATCAGTACCGCACTCATTAACCCTGCCGGACAAATTTATGCCATCAGTACCACCGAAAGAGCGCTTAATAAGAAACCCCCTGTTATACTAAGTGCTACTGACATAAAAAAATAATCGAGAAAGCAATCATAAGCGCCGCAGATCACAAAAAAGCATTACGCGAAAAAGCAGAAGCTCTTGCTAAAACGCGTCACGCCTCTCATTTGGAAAACATAAAAGGCTTAGATTCGCCCGCTAAGCTCGAGGAAGCGCTGCACGAACTGCAAGTGCATCAAATTGAATTAGAGTTTCAAAACGAAGAGCTTCAGCATATTCAAGAAGCCTTAAATGCCACCAAAAACCGCTACCAAGAACTCTTTAAAAATGCGCCTGTTGGCTATTGTTCACTTAATGAAAAGGGCCAAATTTTAGAAGCCAATTTGACCACCCTCGCCTTACTTGACCAAACTGAAGAATCGCTGGTTAATACCGCCATCACCAATTACATTTTTTCAGAAGACCAAGATACTTATTATTTCTGCCGCCAAAAAGTCATTGCACAGCTAGACTCAACCCAAACTTGCGATCTGCGCTTACTCAAAAAAGATCAAAGTATTTTTTGGGCAAAATTAACATTGGCGACCTCATTTAACAACGCATCCCAAACCGTTTTTCGCTTAGTCATACAAGATATTTCAGAGCAAAAAAAGAGCGAAGAACAGCTAAAATTAGCCGCGAGTTTTTTCAGCGCTGCGGGTGAAGGTATTATGATTACCGATGCGCAAAATAACATTCTAAAAGTGAACCCTTCTTTCACCACCATCACCGGATATCAAGCCGAAGAAGTCATCGGGCAAAACCCAAAAATACTCAGTTCAAGTGAAAACTGCCAATCTTTTTATGAGCAACTTTGGAATCGCCTAGAAAAAGAAGGCTCTTGGAAAGGTGAAATTATTAACCGTCGTAAAAATGGTGAACTGATAGAAGTGATTATGCACATCACAACCATCGTGAATCATGTGAATGAAGTACAACGCTATATTGCACTCTACAGCGATAATTCTTTGGTCAAACAGCGTGAATTACAACTTAAAAATCTGGCTCACTTTGACCCACTGACAGGCCTGCCTAATCGCACACTGCTGGCTGACCGCATTAATCAAGCAATGATATTGACACAGCGCACATTCAATCCGATGGTATTAGCCTTCTTGGATTTAGATGGTTTTAAAGAAATCAATGATAACTATGGTCATGATCAAGGAGATTTGCTGTTAGTCACCCTGTCGAAAACCATGCAAAAAGTCCTCCGTGAAGGCGATACGCTCGCTAGAATTGGTGGTGATGAGTTTGTCATTCTCATGCCCAACCTCAAGCATATCAATGATGCCGTCCCCTTAATCAAGCGCCTGCTAGAAACGGTTGCGCTGCCAATTCAAATCAAAAAAGTTAAAATCAATGTCACTGCCAGTATTGGGTTAACGCAATTTCCACAAGAAATCACTGTAGATGCAGACCAACTGATGCGTCAGGCTGATCAAGCGATGTATCAAGCCAAAATTGCAGGCAAAAACCGTTTTGAGTTTTTTAATCTACAACTGAACGATAACCTGAAAGCCCACTATGAATACCTAGACCAAATTTCCAATGGTTTAAATATGGGTGAATTTGAACTCTACTATCAACCCAAAGTCGAGATGAGAACAGGAAATCTTATAGGGGCAGAAGCCCTTATTCGCTGGCAACATCCAGACAAAGGGCTACTATCGCCACTGACTTTTTTACCCCAAATTGAAGAGCACCCTCTGTCTATTACGCTGGGGGAATGGGTAATCCATCAGGCACTCAAACAGCTAGAAACCTGGAAGACAAAAAACATTGCCATTGCAATCAGTGTCAATATCAGCGCCCATCATTTAATGCAATCTAACTTTGCAGAACGCTTGGCTGAAATACTCGCAGAGCACCCAAGCGTTAATCCAGCTGACTTGCAAATTGAAATTTTAGAAACCAGCCAAATTGAAGATCTTAAACACACCACCAATATGATTAACCTTTGCAACAAGCTTGGCGTCAGTTTTGCGTTGGATGATTTTGGTACGGGTTATTCGTCTTTAACTTACCTCAAAAAATTGCCGATTCATCAAATCAAAATTGATCAAAGTTTTGTTAAGGAAATGTTGTACAACATCAATGACCTCTCCATATTAGAAGCCATTATCAGTCTGGCAGAAGCCTTTCAACATGAAGTTTTGGCAGAAGGCGTTGAAACCATTGAACAGGGAAACATCTTATTACAGCTGGGCTGCGAGTTGGCCCAAGGTTATGCCATCTCCAAGCCCTTACCCGCCAGCGACTTTCCAAATTGGCTATCCAATTGGCAACCACCCCAAGAATGGATTAACTCAGAACTTCAAACGCATGACGAAGTTTCGTTGCTGTTTGCCAAGGTAGAATATCAGGCCTGGGCTTCTTCCATTACTGCTTTCCTAAAAGGCGACTACCCCTATGTGCCAAAACTGAACCAAGATGAATGTCGCTTTGGCAAATTGATTAACTCTATTGAACACAAACAGCACCAACTACAATACCCACAAAACCAAGCACAATGGGTGGACATCAAAGCATTACATCAAAAATCTCATATTTTAGCCGCGGAATTGGTCAGCCTCAATGAACAAAACAACACCCTGTTACTTGCTCAAAAACTCGTCGCGTTTAAAAAACTGAGTAAAGAGTTACTCGCTAAAATCGCGCAGTTATAAATCCACTTTTGAGTTATTCATTTTTAATAGACATAAAAAATCAATCTCGGGACAAGCAAACGAGTGGCTAAACCCTTCAAGCTGATTTCTTAAAAGCTGTTCAAATTCACTATTTTCAATGTCCAAGTTTTTGGAACGATTTGGGTACAAGCTTTGACTTACCCACAAGAATCCGTGACCTGTAACCTGGAACTCAATTTAGAAGATTTCAGGAAAAAGGTCTCTAATGTCTTGTCACAAAAACTGCGCCAACAGCCAAGCAATGGAACCTGTTGCCAAAATATAAAAAGTCATGGGCAAAAGCGTTAAGCGGATAATTTGGCCTTCTTTGCCCGTCAGATGAACCACCGAAGCCGCTGCCACCACATTTACCACGCAAATCATATTACCCGCATTGGCACCCAACACTTGTAACGCTAAGGCAAGATGAGTCGGCAAGTTGACAGCCTGGGCGGCACTCACCTGAAATTCGGCAAACATCATATTTGAAAAAGTCGCCGATCCTGCCACAAAACTGCCTAAACTCCCCACTAAAGGCGCTACAAACACCCATTGATGCTCAAAGATATCCGCTGCTAACCCTGCTAACTCTATCGGCATACTGGCCAAACCCATGGTGTTTATGCCTGAATTCAAGAAAACCCTCACCATCGGCACTGCGGTCATCAAGGCGACAAAGGTGGGCAATAAAACACGCAACGAATCTCGCCACACCAGAGTCGTTTCTTTAAAAGGTACCTTGTGATAAAAAACCGTAAACACCGCCACTAAAATAAAGGCGCTGCTGGGTAAATACAGCGGTGTGAGTTTGGTAGAAATATCGGTGGATAGCAGCTGATTAAATTCAACCGAAAAAGAAAGTAGCCAAGATTTAAAAGGCAAAAAATCAAGCCGCGTTAAAATTAAAACCACGGCAACTAACACATAGGGCATCCAAGCTTGTAACAAACTTAAAGAGGGTTGCAAAGGCGGTGTCGGTAGCAAACACCCTACCCCACCCAATGAAGTGTCGTTTTTGCAAGCCGCATCTGCCTCAAAGCCTGGCACACTTTCATTTAAGCCTAAAGCTGTCTTTATTGGATAGTCAGACGCAAACAGCCAAGTGTCTTTTGGTAAAAACCAACCTTTTTTGGCCGCCAAAACGGTCACCGCCAGTCCAAACAGCCCCGCTAAAATAGCTGGAAACTCAGGCCCCAAAGTATGCACAACCACAAGCGCTGATAAGGTAAACGAAAAACCGCCTAACAACGCAAACTTCCAAGCTCCCAAGCCTTCACGCCACGAGCGATTTGCGCCAAAAAATCGTGTGAGCATCATCACCATTAATAAAGGTAAAAAACTGGCCACCCATAAATCTAAAAAGGCGGCTGTCTCAGCCACCGTCTGCACTTGCGCTAGGGTTGCTCCATTTAAACCTTGATAAATACCCACCACCAAAGGCGTACCCACTGCGCCATAAGAGACCGCCGCGCTGTCGGCAATCAAAGCCAAAACAACCGCTGCGAGTGCGGGAAACCCCAAAGCCAACAACAAAGGCGCTACGATGGCCGCTGGCGTACCAAAGCCACTGGCGCCTTCTAAAAACGCCACAAACAACCAGCCAACAATCACCGTTTGCACCCGTCTATCGGGCGAAATATGGGTAAATCCTTGGCGAATCGCTTCAACCGCACCACTGGCTTTGAGGGTATTGAGTAAGAGTACTGCGCCAAATACAATCATTAAAATAGAAGAAGCAATCACCCAACCTTCTAAAACAGAGGCTGCAATTTGCTGGGGCAACATGCCCCATACCTGCCAAGCCAACCCAGCCACCAAAACTAAACTTAACCCCATGGCTCGACTGGCAGGCAATCGCAACACCACCAACAAAACCAACACCGCCAAAACAGGCATACTGGCAGTGAACAACTGTAATAAGGTCATGATAATCTTCCAGAAAAATACCCCAAAAATGACCAGGCCTGGTCATTTTTAGCGGGTTTTAGGGTTGAATTGGAGAAATAAATCCCTTGGGTTTGATTGCCAATACGGAACACTGAATACTTTCTAATAAATTTTCTGCTGTATTACCAATAAACACGCCCGATAATCCTGAACGCCCTAAGGTTCCCATCACCAACAAATCGATTTGTGCCTCGACAATTAAAGGAGGAATCACCACTTCTGGCTCGCCTTTGGGGGTAATCACCTTTAAGTTGGGTTGCGCTTGCTTTAGAAAAGCTAACGCTCTGTCGAGTGCTAAGTGGTGACCAAACCAAACATGCTGATTCAGGCGTTCTAAATCGTCTGAGGTGAGGTCAACATTCCAATAACGCACCAAGTTTTCGCCATCCACATTCCATGCATGAACAACCGACAAGGGGTTTGGTGTTGCTTGCGCAAAATGATTAGCCAAGGCTAGGATATTTTGATTTAAATCTGTATCAGAGTTCGAGTTATAAGTCTCTTCATCAAGCCCCTCAACAGCCACATCAATACTGGCCAGTATGTTATTAAATGGCAAAGATGATTCGGCCTTATACAATAAAAGAGGACATGGGCATTTTCGCAGTAAATGTTGGTCTTGACTGCTAAACAATGAGGCGTGCGCATGCGCTGGTGTATCGATTTTTTTGATGACCAAATCAACCGATTTCTGTAACGCCAGCTGCACGGTTTTTAAATAAACCTTGCCAAATTCAATATGCAAATCACAATCCAAACCTAGGCTCTGAGCTTGATCAAGCCATGATTGGAACACCTGTTGTCGTCCCAGCCTTTCTTGCGCCTGCTGATCTTGTGGGCGAATATTCTTTAGCCATTCCAATAACGAATAATCTATCTCTGGCAGTACACTTAAGATGGTTAATTTTGCCTGCTGTTGCCCTGCAAAGTGAAATGCCCAATCCAACAAACCCGCCTCTTGCAAGGGGTCTTGAGAAACCAATAAAATATGTTTTAACATCAATTAACTCCCTTTGACTTCGGCTGAAGCACCGGTTTCTTCAAAACTCATAATGCGATGCACCGCTTCTAAAGCGGCATCTTGATAAGGCACTAATACTAGATTGGCACCTTGTTGCTTTAAAAATTCGACTTCACTCAAATGACTGGAAGCCACCGCCACTTTACCCTCATAATGCGATTCAGCCAGTGAACGCAACAGCGCCAAATTTAAGTGCCTATCTCGCATGGTGCTCACCACCCATTGGGCTTCCGATAAGGGCAAGCTTTGGATAAATTCAGGGTCTTCTGCATCCCCATAACGAATAGGCACTTGGTGCAAGGCGGTTTCTTGAACCAATTGGGGATTAAAATCTATGGCGAGTACTTGTTTCCCCTGCGCTTGCAAGTTTTGTGCAATCACCATCCCAAATCGTCCCAATCCAAATAAAATCACATCGGCGGGCTTGCGTTCTATCACCTGATCAATATTCTCTTCACGATAAGGTACCTTACGCTCAAAGATATCCAAATAGGGCGATAATTTCAGATAAAGCGGGTGAGAATATAAAATCATATAGGTCGAGGCTGAAATGGTAATGAGCCCAACCAAAGTGACTAGGCCAACGGTTTCTTGATCGATGTGTCCCAAACTAAACCCAAGCGCTGCCAAAATAAGCGAAAACTCAGAAATCTGTGCCACCGTTAATCCTGCTAAAAACCCGGTGCGCTTGCGATACCCCATATAGCCCATAATCACCATCACGATTAAAGGATTCCCGACCAACACAAAAATAGAAAAGACTAAAGCTGGCCAAATTTGCGACCCCAAGGTACTTAAATCTAAGCTCGCACCCAAACTGATAAAGAAAAAGAGCAGTAAAAAATCGCGTAAGCTCACCAATCTGGCACCAATCAACTCCCGATAATGGGTTGATGCCAAGGTAATACCCGCTAAAAATGCGCCCACTTCTTGACTAAAGCCCATCATATAGCCTATTGAAGCACCTAAAACCGCCCAGGCGATGGCAAACAACACCAAAAGCTCAGAAGAATGCGCCAATTTGGCGAGTAATTTGGGCATCACATATCTAATCAATAAGGCGACCGCAACCAATAACACCGCGCCTTTGATCAAGACCATCAGAGCCTCATAACCCAAATTGCCAGAAGTCTCCGACTGACCAATTGCCGTTAAGCCGATCATGGCCAACACCACAACTATGTCCTGCACAATCAAAAAACCGATGGCAATTCGACCATGCAAGGCATCGAGCTCGCGTTTATCTGAGAGCAATTTAACAATGATAATGGTCGATGAAAAGGTCAGTGCCACTGCAACATAGAGCGCACCTATGGATGAAAACCCTAAAGCCAAGCCTATCAAAAAGCCAATGACCGAGGTAAAAATCACCTGCCCCAAGCCCGTAAACAAGGCAACAACACCCATGGTGCGTATAATATGGAGGTCTAATTTTAACCCCACCACAAACAACAGCACTGCGATACCCAAATGCGCTAACAAGTTGATTTCATCTGTTAGCGTCACGATTCCAAGCACCGCTGGCCCGACCAAAATACCCACCGCAATAAAAGAAACAATTAAAGGCTGTTTAAGCTGTACCCCAATAAAACCTATGACAGCCGCAATGGCCAATAACATACTCAGTTCAACAAATGCACTTTCAAACATCGCTAAAACTCCTTTAGTTGAATAGAATCATTACACCACAACTACCAAAGTTCTAAAATAACCAGGCCTGGTTATTTTTAAGCACCTTGAGATAACCTGCTTATTTAACTGAGTTTTTAAGTACATAGAAAGCCCACCTTTAGCGATGAGCATTTGAAGCCTGACCAGAAGTGAACACGCTGAATCTGACGAGAATATTAACAACCTAAAAACAACAGAATGCTCGTACATTCCTGCCATTTTCAAGCCACGCCTTTTAGTCAATGTTTTTTCAATAGATATAAAAAAACCCTGTATTAACAGGGTTCTATTATTTTTTAATCAACATTTTTATTTATTGTGAGACTCAAAACGGAACATCATCGTCATCAAAGTCATTGGGCGCATAAGCCGGAGCTCTTTGCATGGGAGATGGATTATTTTGTGCAGGGGCTTGTTGTCCGTAACCACCTTGCCCACCACCATAACTCGGGGCTTGCGGCGCTGCCATAGGTGCTTGTTGACCATAACCACCTTGATTGCCCATATTGCCCATGGGTTGCTGTGGTGCTTGATTCATTTGTGGGGCAAAGCCACCTTGCGAACCATTATCAAAAGCAGTATCGCCGCGACCACCGCCACCGCCCAACATTTGCATTTGACCGTTAAAGTCGATCACCACTTCGGTTGCATAACGGTCTTGACCTGTGGCTTGATCTTGCCATTTGCGGGTTTGCAATTTACCTTCTAGATAAACCTGCGACCCTTTTTTTAAATATTGGCCGGCTATATCGGCCAGTTTTCCAAAAATAACCACACGGTGCCATTCGGTTTTTTCTTGTTTTTCACCCGTGGCACGGTCGTTCCACTGTTCACTGGTGGCAATACTTAGATTGGCAATGGCATTGCCATTTGCCGCATATTTCACTTCAGGATCTCTGCCCAAAGTACCCACTAAAATCACTTTATTTACGCCACGCGCCATCTCTTCACTCCACTTTTCTTCGTTTTAGATTGGAGAATCATAACTTATTTTATGACCAGAAGCCGTGCAATTTCTAGGTAAAGATCGTCTTTTTTAAAGGGCTTGCCTACAAAGCCATTCATGCCGACAGACTCACATTTTTGACGGTCTTCCTCCCCCACATTTGCGGTAATGGCAATAATCGGTTTAGACGACCAACCGCGCTCTGCCTCTAGGCTGCGAATCACTTGAGTTGCTTCAAGCCCATCCATATTGGGCATCTGCATATCCATTAAAACCAAGTCATAGGGTTGGTCGCTTTCGGCGGCTTTTTGATAGGTTTCTATACCTCTTAAACCGTCATCCGCCACATCAATCTGACCAATATTGAGACGCTTTAACAAAGCCACTGCAATTTTTTGGTTAATCACATTGTCTTCTACCAACAAAATTTTCACGCCCGACAATGAAAACTCATATTCGGTTTCAAGTGCAGCAGAATCTAAATGGTGTTCTTTGGGAATGCCCAGTTTTGTGGTGAAGAAAAAGGTAGAGCCTTTGCCATACTCGCTTTCTACCCACAAAGAACCGCCCATCATTTCGACCAAACTGCGGGTAATGGACAACCCTAAACCTGTACCACCAAATTTGCGGGTAATGGTGGCATCTGCTTGGCTAAAGGCGTCAAAAATGAGCGCTTTTTGTTCGGGCGTTATGCCTATGCCAGAATCTTTCACGCTGACTTGCAAAATCAGATCGCTGTCTTTGTGTTCTAAACACTTAAAGGTTAAGGCCACATCGCCCTGCTCGGTAAACTTAACCGCATTACTCACCAAATTGGTTAAGACTTGACCTAAGCGGGTTTCATCGCCAAAAAGGGTTGGGGAAATGCAGGGGTCGATATCAAAGGTAAAATTTAAGCCTTTCGCATTGGCTTGCAACTGCAACGGATGTAACACGCGCTTAACAAATAAAGACCACTCAAAAGCGCGCATTTCTAAGGTCAACTTGCCGGCTTCTATTTTGGATACATCTAAAATGTCATTAATAATTCGCAATAAACTGGTTGCCGAAGCCATGGCCGTATCCACAAAATCTTTGGCTTTATCCGACAAGGGTTCTTCGCGAATCAACTGTAACATCCCAAACACCCCGTTCATGGGGGTACGAATTTCATGGCTCATATTGGCCAAAAACTCACTTTTGGTTCGGCTTGCGGCCTGCGCATCTAACAGCGCTTGCCCTAGGGCTTCTTCAACTTCTTTTTGGCGGGTGATTTCGGTGCGGATAGAAATATAGTGCGTTTTGTTGCCATTGAGATCAAAAATGGGCATCACCATAGAATTCACCCAATAATAAGTGCCATTTTTGGCTTTATTACGCACCACACCGCGCCAGGTTTCACCCTTACCGATGGTTTGCCAAAGTGTTGCAAAAAAGGCTTTATCATGCAGACCAGAATTGATAATACTGTGGGTTTGCCCAACCAACTCCTCTTTAGTGTAGCCCGAAGTTTCTATAAAGCGGCTATTGGCATACACAATGCGACCTTGTAAATTGGTCATAGAAACAATGGCATGATTATCTAAGGCTTTTTGCTGGCATTGCGCCACCCGCAAAACTTCTTCAATCACCTGCATTTGCTGCTGGCTTTGATGATAAGCCAGCCAGAAAACTAAAAACGCCACCACACCAGAAAACAGCGCAAAATAAAAAAATACTTTGGAATCAAGTGCATTGCCCGCCACAAACAGAGCCAGTGTTAGCGCACCTAGGAAAAAAGCTGAAAAATATAACCAATTGACACGGCGACGCGCTTGTCTGACTTTGGGCAATTCAATTAAGTTTTGCAAAGAGCCAAACGAAGACTCCCAATAATCAAAATCGGTTAATAGCGCATTTTTGTCAGAAGTTTTTGCCACGGATTCGGCTCCCAGCCAGTTTGAAGACCCTTATTCTCGGGACAAACCCTTGTGAATATAATCAATCAAGCCAATTTCATTAATAACTTTGCGGTCTATTTTAAAGTAAATGCGTTGTTCATTGGATAAAATTACGACTTCATAAACCCCGTCATAAGACAGTAGTTTTTCAGTTAAACTATCCATTTCTTCGGGCGCCAAAATGGCATCATAACTCACTGATGCAATGCTTAAGGGCAAAGGCTGAGTCATGCTAATGGCTACGAATAACCAAACCGCTCCCAAAACCGTGGTAAACACAAACACGCCATCAAAACCGTAAAACTGATAAAAATAGCCACCCAATGCGCCACCGATGGCTGCACCAAAAAACTGACTCGACGAATAAACACCACTGGCCGTGCCTTTTTTATCGGCTGGCGACAACTTAACCACCAAAGAGGGTAAAGAAGCTTCTAATAAATTAAACGCGGTAAAAAACAGCAACATAATTAAAAAGATGGACCAAAATCCATGGGCAAAATTTAGCATCGCCAACTGTACTATCACCAAAGCCGCAATCGCGCCCACAAACATTTGCTTCATGCGCCCTTTGCTTTCGGCTTGAATAATAAACGGCACCATTAAGACAAACGACAACAACATCACCGGCAAATATAATTCCCAATGATGCATCGAATCCATACCTGCGTTATCACGAATCAGCATGGGCACCACCACAAACATGGCGGTGAGCATGGCATGCAATACAAACACCCCCAAATCTAAGCGCAACAATTGTGGATTAGACAACACCGCTTTAAATTGGGCGGGGTCGGCTTCGGCTTCGCGCTGAAAACGCTGGCCTTCAATTTTGGGCACGGCAAACATCACCAACACCATGCCCACGCCAGCCAAAGCCGCAATCACCCAAAAAATGCCACGCACCCCAACAAGCTCGGACAACAAAGGTCCTGCCACCAAAGACAAGGTAAAAGACAAGCCAATCGTCATGCCCACAATAGACATGGCGCGTAACCTAAAAGGTTCTGTCACCGTATCCGCAACCGTTGCCATCAACACCGCGGCCACCGCGCCCATGCCTTGAATGGCGCGCCCCACTATCATCATTTCTATGGAATCTGCCAGGGCGCAGACCACCGAACCAAACATAAACACCAGCATACCGACCATAATGAGCGGTTTGCGACCATACTTGTCGGACAACATACCATAAGGAATTTGCAGCAATGCTTGGGTGAGCCCGTAAATGCCCATCGCTAGACCAATTTGAAAGCCAGTAATGTTTTTAAATTCTTGCTCAGCAAACAAGGCAAACACCGGGAAAATCATAAACAAGCCCAACATACGCGTGGCAAAAATGCCCGCAACAGCAAAGGCGGCTTGCTTTTCTTGAGGTTGCATCACGGTTTCATGTGGCAAGGTGGTTTGAATTTTTTCGGACATCAGAAATCTCTTTACACTTCAACAATTGACTCAATTGAGGGTCGGGTTATAATCAATTCGCGAATTATATCATTCTCTAGGAGGCTCTATGACATTCAGCCGATTTTGCCTGTTGTTAATCTGCGTTTTCAGCATGAACGCCCATGCGTTTGAAACAAACCAACGCAATGAAAACCGTGTGTCTTTTTCCGTGACTGAAAGCGCCTACTTTAATAACGATCAAGTGACGCTTACATTTCGCGCCTATTCCCAAGATTTGAATCCGCAAGTGGTCGCCAATGAAATCAACACCCAAATGCAAGCTGCTTATGCGGTTTTAAAGCGTGCGCCGCAAATCAAAGTGGAAACCTCAGACTATCAAATTCAACCCATTTACGACAAAAATCAAGCCTTAACCACTTGGCGTGGCCAACAAACGCTCACTTTAAACATGGAAAATCAACCAGGCCTGGTTAAAATTATGGCGCAAATTCAACCTTATTTGCGTTATCAAAATATGGAGTTTGGTGTTTCCAGCGCACAACGCCAATTGTTTATTGATGACCTCACCCGTAAAGCCCTAGACACTTTTCAAAAGAAAGCACAGTTGATTGCGCAAGGTTTTCAAACCCAGGTGTATAAAATTATAGAAACCAATATTCAATCACCGCACTTTCCATCGCCCTATCTCGCGCGCAACATGATGGCGAGTGATGCGGTTGGCAATGCGCCAGTTATGCAAGCTGGACAAAGCCAACTGAGTGTGACCATCAATGGCACTTTATTATTGCCCAACTAATCATTACCCAACTAATCATTACCCAACTGAACCCGCTTCAATCAACGCCAAGGTGTTTAAGTTTTGAAAGGCTTTGGCACCCACATCACTAAAATCGGCTAAAGCATGCGGATTTTCATCTATCCAACGCCACACACTCAAATGCCCTTTAGCAATCGCAGCCGCTAAACTGGCTTGCAGTGAGCGGTGCATTAAACAATACAAAGGCTGCAAACGCTCGCCATCAAATGCCACCACCAAATGCTGCCCAGTGTCTTGTTGTTTTTGCCAAAGTCTATCCACCAAATCTGCCGGAAAATGCGGATTATCACAAGGCACAAACACCAACCAATCCCCCTCAAGGGCATGCCATGCCGAATTCATCCCCTCCATGGGCCCTAAAAAACCTTCGGTCACATCTTCAAATACCTTGGGTTCAAAACTGCGATAGGTGTCTAAGGCTTGATTGGCACTGATACATACCTGCGCAACTTGCGCTCGCAAACGCTCTAAAATCGGCACTAACAAGGGTTGTCCTTGATAGACCAACAAGGCTTTTTGCTGATAACCCACTCGACTACCTTGCCCACCCGCCAAAACCACGGCTTTTAACGCATCTTTCATTTTCTAGCCAACCTTTTTAATGTGCGTAAAAATAATTATTCCCATATAAGAAATAATGCTTAACAAACGCATAAAATGAATTTATATTAGTCACGACTACTAATCTAGGACAAGCAGCATGAGAAATAACCAACCCATTACTCAAGATGAATATATTGTCCCCAAAGGACTGACATTAGTTTCCAAAACTGACCTGCAAGGCAATATTACCGAGCTGAACGATGCCTTTGAAATTGCCAGTGGTTTTACCCGTGACGAACTCTTAGGTAAGCCTCATAACACTGTGCGCCACCCAGATGTTCCAGAAGCGGTGTTTAAGGATATGTGGACAACCCTTAAAATGGGCTCTACCTGGTCACAATTGGTTAAAAACCGCCGCAAAGACGGTGGCTTTTATTGGGTAAGAGCCAATGTATCGCCAATTTTTGAAAATGGCAAACCTGTCGGATACATTTCTTTTAGAACAGAAATCACCGATGCCGAAAAAGCCCTAGCCACTCAAGCCTACCTAGACATTAAGTCTGGCGCTAAAAAAATTCAATACGGTAAAGTTTACAGCGGCATTAATTGGACTGAACTTAACTTTTTTGGAAAACTCGACCCGCAATGGCAACTTAGCCTATTAACCCTCATTTTCAGCGTCATGCCCTTTGCAGTCATCAGTAGTTTGCAGGGGCTCAATCCACTTTGGACTTTATTGCTAAGCACACTCATGGTAAGTGTGTCGTTTATTTATGGCTACACAACTTTTAAAGCACAAGATTCATTGCGCAATGCCTTAAGAAGAGTTTCAGCCAACGAACCCATTAATATGAGTTGTACTCGACCCAAGCATTTTATTGGCAAACTCATCAACCCGGTCATTTCCGCCTCAATCGCCATTCGGCACGCCATTGAAGATGGTCACGCCAAAACCGATGAAGCGGCCAAATTGCAAATTGCGATAGACCAGGTTTCTAGCAACTTAATGATTGCAGACGCCAACTTTAATATTATGTATCTCAATAATAATATGAAAGACTATATGCAACAAACCCAGCCAGCATTAAAGCGCTTTTTACCAGACTTTGACGCCAACAAAATCATTGGGATGAATTTTGATGCTTTCCACAAACACCCGCATCAAAAACGCAATATGGTTGCCGAACTCAAACAACCTTACCTTGCCAATATTGACTTGGGCACGGTGCAAATTGAAGTCAACATTATCCCCATTTTCAACCGTGCGGGTATTCGCACCGCCACTCTGGCTGAATGGCGCGATAAAACCCAAGAAATTCTATTATTGCGTGATGTTAACGGCGCGGTGCAAGCCGCTAAAAATGGGCTTTTAAGCAGCCGCATCGACACCTCTGAAATCACCGGCGTTGCCAAAGAACTCTCTGAAGCGCTCAACGATATGATTGCAACCATTGAAAAACCCATTAATGGCGCGGTTGATGTGGGCGTGAGCTTATCTGAGGGCAACTTAACCCATCATATGCAAGGTCAATATTATGGTCGTTTTGCCGTTTTGCAAGACAGTCTTAATGTGGCTGTAGACAACCTAGCGTCTATGATGGCTCAAACCAAAGTCGCCTCTCAAGCGGTATCCGATGGTGCCAATGAAATTAAAAATGCCAGTATCGACCTTAATGACCGTACCCAAAACCAAGCCGCTGCCCTAGAGCAAACCGCCGCCAGCATGGAACAAATGAACGCCATCGTTAAGCAAAATGCCGACAATGCGCATCAAGCCGAAATCTCGACCGCCACGGCCAAAAAACAAGCGCAAGACGGTGTCAGCGTGATGGATAACGCGATTCGTGCCATGGAACAAATTCATGCCTCCAGCCAAAAAATTAACGACATTATTGGACTGATTGACAGCATCGCTTTCCAAACCAATTTGCTGGCACTCAACGCTGCCGTAGAAGCCGCGCGCGCCGGTGAGCACGGTCGCGGCTTTGCCGTTGTCGCCGCCGAGGTACGCAACCTAGCTGGCAAATCTGCCGAGGCCTCAAAAGAAATTAGAGGACTGATTGAAGACACCGTTAAAAAAGTCGCCGAAGGTACGCAACATGTCAAAGGTTCTGGCGATGCTTTAAACGAAATCGCCTCCTCAATTGATACTGTGAATCAAGTCATTGAAGAAATCGCGCGTTCCAGCAACGAACAGGCCGAAGGGGTTTCGCAAGTAAACCAAGCCATTACTGCCATTGATGCGGCGGTGCAACAGAACGCCGCCTTGGTCGAAGAATCTGCCGCCACCTCTGAAGAGTTAGGCGAAATGGCCATGTTAATGAACACCAATGTCTCGCAATTTAAAGTCAATGAGTCGGCTGTACATATGGGTACTGCGCTAAAAACCGGCAACTTTGACTTTGCCTCGGCACGCCGTGCGCATCGTCAATGGCGTGTTAAAGTGCGCGCTTACATCAACGATGTCAATATTGCCTTTGATCGCAATACTGCTGCTGATGCTTCAAAGTGTGCGCTGGGCAAATGGATTTATGGACACGGCACCGATTATCAAGGCATGGCGTCTTATCAAGCACTTGAAAAAGGCCATGCTGAATTGCACGCCTTTATCGGTCGCATCCTCGACATGAAAGATGTGGGAGATATCGAACAAGCCAATATTCAAATGGGGCAACTCGAAAATGAAAGTAATAAAATCATCTCCCTCATCGATGCACTTGAAAATGACATCGCAAGAGGCGGCGCACCTATGGCTCAGCATGAACGCTTAGAAAAGCAAGCCACTCAACAGGCTGTCAAAAAAATACCAGCGCCAAAACTTGCCGCACCCAATACAGCAAAACCCAATACAGCAACACCGAAGCTTGCAAGCCCCAAACCGACTCAGGCAATGGCTACTGCTAAGCCCAAGTCAACCAACTCTCAAGATGAATGGGGCGAATTTTAAAGTCACCCTATTTCAAGATCAGGGCAGTGCAAACTGCCCTTTTTTTTCGTTAAAATTCGTATAAATATCCTAAAAATAACCAGGCCTGGTTGTTTTTAGGCTTAGAATTGAATAAATTCAAGCCAAAGCCAAAGGAAACGCCATGTTCGAAATTGCCAAGCAACGCCTAGAACCTGTTTTTAAATTGATTGAGGTGGATGAAGAAGTCATTACTCGCCTGTCTTATCCCAAGCGTTCCATTAAAGCCAGCATTCCGGTACGCATGGATGATGGCAGCCTGCGCATTTTCACCGGTTATCGTGTGCAATATGACGACACCCGTGGGCCAACAAAGGGCGGGATTCGTTATCACCCGCGCGTTAATGAGGATGAGGTCACCTCTTTGAGTTTTTGGATGACGGTCAAATGTGCTGTGGCCGGCCTGCCCTTTGGCGGTGCCAAGGGCGGCATTACCGTCAATCCCAAAGAACTTTCGCAATTGGAGCTGGAACGCTTATCACGCGGCTATATTCGTGCCTTTGCCGATATTTTGGGCGAGTCGCGAGACATTCCCGCGCCTGATGTCTACACCAATGCCACCATTATGGGCTGGATGGCAGACGAATACTCGGTATTGGCGCGTCGTCAAGCACCCGGCATTATCACAGGCAAACCTTTGCATTTAAATGGTTCAGAAGGTCGTGAGTCGGCCACTGGTTCCGGCGCTTTGCATGTGCTTAATGAGTATTGCAAACGCCAGCAATTAAACCCCGCTGAACTCACCGTTGCCATACAAGGTTTTGGAAATGCAGGGTTTCATTTTGCGCAACTGGCACAAGAGGCTGGGTTTCGTATTGTGGCAGTATCAGATTCGCAAGGCGGCATTTATTCTGAAAACAGTCTTAATATCAAAGATATTAAAAACCACAAAGACGACACCAACCAACTTGAATCGGTTTTGTGCAATGGCACGGTTTGCACTCTGCAAACCTTTCAAAGACTCAGTAATGCCGAATTACTCGAATTAAAAGTAGATGTTTTGGTGCTGGCAGCCCTAGAAAACCAAATCACCCAAGAAAATGCCCATCGCATTCAAGCGCATTTGGTGTTAGAAATTGCCAACGGCCCCATCACGCCGCAAGCCGATGAAATTTTAGAAGCCCAAGGCATTGCCGTCATCCCAGATGTGCTCGCCAATAATGGCGGTGTGGTGGTGAGTTATTTTGAATGGGTGCAAAATCGTTCGGGGCTTTATTGGGAGCTTGAAGAGGTGCAAACTCGCTTAGCCAAAACCATGCGCCGCGAAGCCAATACCGTGTTTGACTTGGCCAATGAATTTCAAACTTCTTTACGCACCGCGGCCTATTTACATGGCATTAAACGCCTAGCCGGTGCAATCGATCAGCGCGGCAACCATAAGCTGTTTAAAAAAGCGCCGTAATCGTTATAATAAGCGCACTCAAAACTTACAAGGATTGTTTATGAACGCGACTATTTGCTTTATTGGCGCAGGCAATATGGCCATGAGTCTGATTGGCGGACTCCTTGCCAGCGGCTACGCCAAAGATAAAATTATCGCCACCGAACCCAGCGAAGCACAACGCCGCTCGGTGACAGAACGCATGGGCATTTATTGTTACTCAGACAACAACGAAGCGGTTGCGCGAGCCGACATAGTCGTTTTTGCGGTCAAACCTCAACAACTGCAAGGCGTGTGCCATGAAGTACAAGCCAGTATTCAAGCCAAACGCCCGCTGATTATTTCGATAGCCGCAGGCATTCGCACGGTTGATATGGACCGTTGGCTAGGGGGCAATAATGCCATCGTACGCACCATGCCAAACACCCCCGCCCTCATTCAAAGTGGTGCCACTGGCCTTTTTGCCAATGCTAAGGTAAAACCCGAGCAGAGCAGCCAGGCCGAAAATATCTTGCGTGCCGCGGGTATTACTGTGTGGGTCAAAACCGAAGAACAAATTGATGCCTTGACCGCCTTGTCTGGCAGTGGCCCTGCTTACTATTTTTTATTTATGGAAGCCATGCAACAAGCGGCGCAAGACTTAGGTTTGGATGAAAAAAGTGCGCGTTTGCTAACCTTGCAAACGGCTTTTGGCGCTGCCAAAATGGCACTGGAAAGCACCGACGATTTGGTCACGCTACGCCAAAAAGTGACTTCACCTAAAGGCACCACCGAACAAGCCATACTGACCTTTGAAGCGCAAAATCTGCGACAAACGGTCAAAGATGCCATGAGCGCGGCGCAAAACCGCGCCGTAGAATTGGCCGACCAACTCGGACAAGCCGACACCACAGGAGCCAAACACTAATGGAAGCCACCCCTTTAACGCAAGGTGGATTATTTTTAATCCAATTCATCGCAGGCCTGGTTATTTTTACCCTAATGTTACGCTTTTTAATGCGCGCGACCCATGTTGACTGGCGTCATCCCGTGGTGCACTTTGTGGCCAAGGTGACCAATCCCTTGTGCGCTCCGGTCAATAAAGTGCTGACCATTCGTGGCCGCTGGGACTGGTCGGCGATCATCACCGCCATGCTATTACAAGCTTTGGTGGTGATTGCTTTAGGCTGGCTTACCGGTCGAAATTTTGGTGTAGGTTTGATTGCGATTTCTTCGATTACCGAAGTGGCAAATCAATTGCTCGACATGGCATTTTGGCTGATTATCATCAATGTTATTATCAGTTGGATTAGCCCTGGCTACAATCCAAACACCGCCATTTTCGTGCAAATGACTCAACCTATCTTGGCACCTTTTCAAAAATTAGTGCCGCCAATCGGTGGATTTGATTTGTCGCCTATTATTGCGATTCTCGCCATAAAATTGACCCAAATTGTGGTGGTGGGTGGCATCGCACAATATGGGCAAATGCTGGTCACTTTAGGGTAAAATACGCGCCATGAAAAACTCCGTTGGTATAGTTACCCCTCAAACCCTCCATGTGCGCCAGCCATTACAAATGGTCAGTGGTTCAGTGTTGCCAGAATATGACTTGGTTTATGAAACCTATGGTCAGCTAAATTCACAAAAAACCAATGCTATTTTAATTTGTCACGCCCTCAGCGGCAGTCACCATGTGGCAGGTTATTATGAAATCGACGGCGTGCAAAGCAAAGAAGCGGGTTGGTGGAATGACTATATCGGCCCAGGCAAACCCATCGATACCGATGAATTTTTTGTGGTCTGCTCCAATAATTTGGGCGGCTGTAATGGTTCCACCGGCCCTGCCAGCATCAACCCCGAAACCGGTAAAGTGTTTGGCCCTGACTTCCCCATCGTAACAGTAGAAGACTGGGTTAACAGCCAAAACGAATTACGCCAACACCTAGGCATAAAGCAATGGGCCGCAGCGATTGGCGGCTCAATGGGCGGCATGCAGGTTTTGCAATGGTCGATCGCTTATCCCGATGCCGTTAAACACGCCTTAGTCATTGCCGCTGCCCCTAAACTGTCGGCACAAAACATTGCCTTTAACGAAGTGGCGCGCCGTGCCATTATGACCGACCCAGATTTTCACAATGGTCGCTTTATTGAAATGGGCACCACCCCAAAACGCGGCCTCGCCTTGGCGCGTATGCTCGGGCATTTAACCTATTTGTCGGACGACATGATGGGCGCAAAATTTGGGCGCGAGCTGCGTGAAGGCAAATTGAGTTATAGTTTTGATGTGGAGTTTCAGGTAGAAAGTTATTTGCGTTACCAGGGCGAAAAATTTGCCACAAAACGCAACTTTGACGCCAACACCTATTTACTCATGACCAAAGCGCTCGACTACTTTGACCCTGCCAGTCATTTTGACAATAACCTAAGCGCCGCACTGGCTCATGCCAAAGCGGAGTTTTTAGTGGTGTCTTTTACCACCGACTGGCGCTTTGCGCCTGAACGCTCGCACGAAATTGTGAAAGCCTTACTAGACAACGATGCACGCGTGTCCTATGCCGAAGTGGAATCTGAACATGGTCATGATGCCTTCCTATTGCCCAATGCACATTATGAAGGCATCTTCAGAGCCTATATGAAACGCGTGATTCAACATGTTCACTCTCAGGAAGTTGCAGCCCCATGACAACGCCCATTCGCCCCGAATTTGAATTAATTGCCGACTGGATTCAGCCCAATAGCCATGTGCTAGATTTAGGGTGTGGTGATGGAAAGCTGCTGACTTATTTGCGTGACCATTCTAATGTATCGGGTTACGGCATGGAAATTGACCCCATTAAAAACATCAAAGCACTAGAAGCCGGTGTTAACGTCATTCAAAGCGACCTGAACAGTCACGATATTTGCGACTACTTTGACAAAGACTCGTTTGACTATGTGATTATGACTCAGGCATTGCAAGTGGTCAGCCGCCCAGACATCTTGCTTGACGACATGCTGGCCGTTGGCAAACAATGCATCATCACTTTCCCCAACTTTGGTCATTGGCGTATGCGATTGCAACTGTTATGGAATGGCCGTATGCCAGAAACCGATACACTGCCCTATCATTGGTATGACACCCCCAATATTCATATGTGTACTTTTAACGATTTTGAAGACTTGTGTGCAGCCAAAAACATTGAAGTGGTTGACCGCACCGTGGTTAACTCCAATCACCAAACCACCTTGGGCATGAAGCTGCTACCCAACTGGTTAGGTGAAGTGGCACTTTATAAAGTGCAACGCAAAATCTAGCCTGACTCAACCCCTTCAACCTCCCTTAAAAAGCCTTAAATCTCAGCAAATTCAACCAGGCCTGGTTGAATTTAATGACACTTAAGGCTCTCTCAATAAAGCTTCAAATAAAAACCATTCTCATTCCAAAAAATTTGCTAAAATTCATTTCAATTAAAAACAATTATCATTTGAGATATCTCCCCCTATGAAAACCCTAGACAGTTATCCCAGCTTAAGCGACTGCTCGGCAGAGCAAACCGCACGCATTATTGCGCTCACCGGCGAACTGGACACCAAATTACGCTTGGTCAATTTAGGCTTTCATACCCAAGGACACATCAAAATCGTGATGAAGCGCCACCAAAGTTTAGTGGTCTGCGTAGATGGCAGTCGTTTTGCACTCGACGATCGCTTGGCGCAATTTATTAAAGTAGAACCCTTGTCATGACGGTAAAACCCAATCGAAAACTCAGCCAAAAAACCACCTTTCAAATCGGACTCATTGGCAATCCCAATTGCGGCAAAACCACCCTTTTCAACCGCTTAACTGGCGCACAACAAACCACCGGCAACTGGCCAGGTGTTACGGTTGAGCAAAAGCACGGCCACTTTAAAGTCAATCAAGACAACTATAAACTGATTGATTTACCTGGGGTTTATAGCCTAGAAAACTCTAGCCACTCTGGCTTAGATGAAAAAGTCGCCTGCGACTTTTTGCAGTGCCAACCGGTTGATTTAATCTTAAATGTGGTAGATGCGACCAGCTTAGAGCGTCAATTATTTTTAACCGCCCAACTGTTGCACATGGGCTTGCCTGTGGTGGTGGTTTTAAACCGCATGGATATGCTCAAAGAGCGCCACCTGAAAATTGATGTTGACCTCTTAGCGGAAAAACTCGGTTGCCCAGTGATTCCGATTTCGGCTTACTTTAATCAAGGGCTGGATAAACTCAAACAAAAACTGCCCAGCTTACTGAATCATAAGTCTAGTTTGCACTTTGATTTGCCCGAAACCCTGCATCATTCGGTGCATAACATCCGTGACCTACAACCCAAAACCGAAGAGTCTTGCTGGAAAACACTGCAAACGCTGATCAAACCGCATTTAGCGCCCTTAGAAATTCGCAGCTATGCCGAAGCCGAAAAGCAAAAACTTGAGCAGCATTACGATGAAGACCTTGCATTGATTGCCGCAGATTTGTATTTTCAATTTGCGCATGATGCCAGTCATGCCAGCTTAATCCACACCGATAAATTCACCCGCAATACCACCGATGTGATGGACCACTGGGCTTTGCACCCGATTTGGGGAATGCCGATATTTTTTGGGGTAATGTATCTGGTGTTCGCCCTATCCATTACCGTGGGCAATGCGTTTATTGATTTTTTTGATTTGGGTGCTCAAGCCTTATTTGTGGATGGTCCGACCGCATTGCTACAATCGGTTTCTGCGCCAGAATGGGTCATTGCCCTTTTAGCCAATGGTATTGGGGCAGGTATTCAAGTGGTGGCTACCTTTATCCCGGTCATCGGAGCACTGTTTTTATTTTTATCCATCCTAGAAGAAACTGGCTATATGCAACGCGCCGCCTTGATTATGGACCGTGCCATGCGAGCCTTGGGACTGTCTGGGCAAGCCTTTATTCCGTTGGTTGTCGGCTTTGGTTGCAATGTGCCTGCCGTATTAGCTACCCGCACCTTGCCCGATGCCCGCGACCGCATTATGACGGCCATGATGGCGCCCTTTATGTCTTGCAGTGCGCGCTTAACGGTTTATATTTTATTTGCCACAGCTTTCTTCACCGAACACGCCGCACTGTTAGTTTTCTCACTCTATTTACTGGGCATTTTGGCAGCGGTCGCAACCGCTTGGGTGCTTAAACACACGCTACTTCCTGGCGAAGCACCGCCGCTTTTGATGGAACTTCCGATTTATCACAAACCCGCGGTACTGAATGTGGTCTTAAACACCAAAAACAAACTGCGTGGTTTTGTGATGGATGCCGGCAAAATTATCGTCATCATCGTGCTAATTTTGAACTTCTTTAACAGCATGGGCACAGATGGTAGCTTTGGCAACGACAATCAATCCAACTCGGTTTTAAGCACGGTCGCCAAAACCGCGACCCCATTGGTTGAACCGCTTGGCATTACCGAAGAAAACTGGCCTGCCACCGTGGGTCTGATTACTGGACTCCTCGCCAAAGAAGTGGTGGTGGGTGCGCTGGATTCTCTGTATAAAAACATTGACCATCCTGCTAAGCCTGAAACCCCTGAACCCTATGATTTTGGGGGGGGCACTGTTAGAAGCCTTTGCCACCTTACCCGCCAATATTGGCGGTATCGTGACCAACTTAAACGATCCATTGGGACTTGAAAATATCGACACTGTGCAAGACATCAAAGCGGTTGCCGCAGAACTGGATGTTTCTCTCACCACCATCGAAAAAATGGCCAAATATTTTGGTGGCGACATTGCGGCCTATGCCTATTTGATTTTAGTGTTGCTTTACTTCCCTTGTGTGGCCACCTTAGGAGCCATTAAACAGGAACTGGGATGGCGCTGGGTCAGCTTCAGTGCCGGTTGGAGTCTATTTTTAGGGTATACGCTGTCGGTAGGTTTTTACCAAGCCATGACCTATTCTCAACACCCCAACACCGCGGCGGTTTGGTTGATTGGCATTACCTTGTCTTATATCGCCTTATGGCTTGTTTTAAAACGCATTGCTCAAAACCTTGGGCCACGCAAATTGCTGGCCAAGCCCTTTTAAGGTTATCGTATGATTTTGCTCGACTTAAAAAACTACATCAAACAACGCTTAGAAGTGAGCAGTGATGACATCAAAAATCGTTTCGACATTTCTGAGGAAACGCTGCAAGCTTTAATCAGACCTTTACTCAAGCAAGGTCATATTCAAAAAATGAGTGGCGCCTCTTGTAGCAGTGGTTGTGGCACGGGCTGTGCTTCAAGTTCTGCCAAGACGCTATATCGCTGGACAAGCAAAGCCCATCGAAACCTTTTATTATCCATAGAAGTACACTAGAATAGCGCCTTAAATAGCATTTTCAAAAAGACCTAATCCAGGTCAACAGATGAGGCGTTTCATGAACAGATGGTTTCAAAAAGGCAATGCTCGCCGCTGGTATCGCATAGATATGCCGGTGCGTGTGTTTATTTTGCCGCGTTCATCCATCAGAGATCGTGAAATTTACGCCACAGGCGTTGATTATTTTCCGCCATCTATCAAACACAGCATCAGCGACAAAACCTACAAAACTAAATTGTGGATTTCCAAGATTCAAGAGCAAAAAGAACTGGTGACCGTGTTATTTGAAGAAGTCATGGAGTTTATCGAGTTTTTTGGTTATTGCACCTCTTTAATTTCTGAAGGGCGTAGTCCAAAGTCTGAAACGGAATATTGGTTAAAACTTTCGCACCATCAAAAAGGTTTTCAAACCATTGAAGCCTTAAAAGTATCCTCCCCGAGAACTTATCAATACTTTAAATTGATTGAACAAAAGTACCTGACTTTTTTAAACAGTCTGGTCAGCAGTGTTGAAAAATCAACTCCCGAACATTTTGAAGTAGATGCCTCTTTGCCTTATGGTTTCAAAATTGATGAAATCATGGCAAAGTTTGAAGACCCCAAATTTGCCAAAATCCCGCTGATTCAAGCCTTACACCACCTATCCAATCTAATGGATGTTTACATGGGGGTTTATCGCAAAATCATCGACGATAACTATTTAAAGCAATTTCCAGAGCTTTGGAAAACCCAAACAGCCAATGTCAGCGCCAGTGGCTTGGGGATCATGATGGAAAAACGCTTTAAATTTCAAGACAAGGTGGATGTGTACTTTTACTTTTCGGATGCCAATAAGGTGTTACATTTTGAAGCATCGGTTGTGGATATACGCACCATTGAAGACACTTTTAAGGAACGGATTGCCCTGAATTTTGAGTTCCCGGATGGGAAAAGCCAAAATTATCTGCAATCAGAAATTGAAAAATTTGAAATTAAGGAGTGCATGGAATTAGACCTTACCCCAAGAGACTAATTTCATCAAAAGAATATGATTGGAACGAATCACATGGTTGAGGCAGGGTTTATGGATAGATTGCCATTTACCCATCGAGATGCCGCGCTAGACTTACTCAAATTTAATCGCCTAAAACCCTTAGTTGAAATGCGCCAAACTGCGCCGCCTATGGCTTTGCGCAATCGTTTTCTGCTAACTTCTGAACAATGGACTGAAACCCTAGATGCGGTGATACTCACCAAGCTCAGTTATTTCACCATTTCACTGTCCTATCCCAATAGCTATATCAATAAACTGTTGGAAATTGCCGCTTACGCCCTAGGAAAGCCGGGGATGAGTTTGGCGGAAATGTATGCCATGACTGAAAAAGAATATCCCTATTTTGCGCGTTGGTTAAAAAGTGCGCATGATGTGAAGTTGTTGAAATATCGCCACGCCCAAAATTTACAAAAGAAAGCCGCCGCCCAAAAAACCTCTTAAACGCTAATCGCTTGCCTTAGGCAAAGCCACGCCTTTGGGGAATTTTTGCATCGCCTCTTCTAACTCTTTGCGTTGCACAAACAGTGTAATAAATTCCGCATACTCAGACGACAAAAACTCAAACTCGACTGCCACGCGATATTTAAACTCACCCGATTTCATAGGCTTGTTCAATACCACCTTGCCATGACACACGATGACTTCATGCCCAAGACTGAGAAAAATATTCAAGTGACTAAAACCCGGATATTCTTGGTTGGTTAACAAACTAAAACCACCCGCACTGAGGTTTATTTTTTCAACTGGCCACACACTCGGGTCCGAAATCCCTTGATAAGCCAATTTTAGGCGAGTGTAAATGGTTTCAATCAAATTCAATTTTTCAATTAAAAAACACAATACCTGAGCCTGTACAACGCCCGACTCTGACAAAGCCTTTAAGTTCTTCACATAATCTAGGTCATTAAATAGCAAGGGCAAATCATTTTTAAACAGGAATATTTTGCCATCCACACTCTCATTGACTGTGGTTTTTAACTCAAGCAAATACTGATCAATTCGCTCATAAAAGCCCTTAATCAAATTACCGATGGTTGAGTTTTCTTTGACCTTTGGCGGCATATGTTTTGCGTCTTCACGCATTCTAAACTTGTAGTCATGCGCCAAGCGCGGATCTTTAGCTTCCATCAAATGGTCTAGCATCCATAACAACAAGTCCATACGATGATTGAGCACATGAAACAACATCGCCGTTTCGGAGTTTTGACTGAAAACCCGCTCAAAAATTTGAGCAACTTCCTCGTTTATATACTCTAAACGACTTTCTTCATCTATCTTAAAAAGTTCACGGCGTTTGGCATGCAAACTCACCCCTTGGCTGTCCACCTTTTCAAAAAAAAGTGGCACACTCACATCATAACGAAAATGGCGGCGCTGATTACTCATGAATAAAGTCCTATCACTCAGGCAATTTATCTTGGATAAATGCGGATAAATCTGCTATTTCAGCTGCACAGACTTGATGTGCCATGGGATATTCCAACCAAGAAACTTGCGCATTCAAATCTTGCAGAGCGACTTTTGAAGCACGCGCAAACGCAATATCACACACATTATCATACAACCCATGCGCCATCAAAATAGATAGCTCAGCAAAACTTTGCCCTTTTGCAACTGCATCATTTTGATCCGAAATTTCTGGATAATAAGTCGATAACGCCAACACACCTGCCAAACGCATACCTGCAGACTGGCATAACAACGCACTGTGCAACGCAATCACGCCCCCTTGCGAAAACCCCGCCAACACAATGCGATCTGACGGAATGCCTTGTGCAAGCTGCGTCTGCACCAAAGACACCACATAACCGCTTGAGAGGTTAATCATGTCCCAGTCCGCCTTTTGACGCAACTGCATAGAGGCAATATCGTACCAAGCGCGCATTTCCATGCCCATATTCAAGGTCACTGGCATCAAAGGGGCGGTTGGAAAAATAAATCGAATCTTGGCGTTTTTAGGCAAATCCAATTCCGGCAATAACCCTTCAAAATCATGACCATCTGCCCCCAAACCATGCAGCCAAATCACACATGCATCGGCAACTGCGTTAGGCGCATGCGTTAAAAAAGGTTCAACCACAATTGGGGCGGGAACAGACAGGTTAGAATTGGGCATCTGTTGCATCATATTAAATTTAAGCTCAATGATTTTGTTAAAATAGCTTTCATTTTAACCAACCGGAATCAAAATGTCGTTTTTTAAACAAGTTAGTTTACTCACATTCTGCGGTTATTTAACGGTTGGTGCGCTGAGTGTTAGCGGATGTGGCAAAAAAGCGCCCTTATATCACCCAGATGTCGACAAAGGCAATGCCCAGTCAGACCAAGCCTTTGTGTTTCCGCCTGAGCGCCAAAAGCCGCAAAAACCCGCGACGACCAGCACACAACCGACCCCTCAACCTTAAGCCATTTATAGCATTTTCAGGAATTGTCCATGAGCGTTTTTCACTACCAAAACAACCAACTTTTTGCCGAACAAGTCGCTGTGAGCGAGCTGG
Organism: Thiosulfativibrio zosterae; assembly: GCF_011398155.1. Taxonomy (NCBI): domain Bacteria; kingdom Pseudomonadati; phylum Pseudomonadota; class Gammaproteobacteria; order Thiotrichales; family Piscirickettsiaceae; genus Thiosulfativibrio; species Thiosulfativibrio zosterae. Next base: position 460,088 of record NZ_AP021888.1, on the reverse strand, counting down.
CTAAACAACACCAAACACCGCTATTTGTCTATTCGCGTGCAGAATTTGAAAATCGCTGGAAAGCCTTTGATGCCGCTTTTGGCGCACAACCCCATTTAGTGTGTTATGCCGTCAAAACCAACTCAAATGTTGCTATCTTAAATGTACTGGCTAAATTAGGCTCTGGGTTTGATATCGTGTCACAAGGTGAATTAGAGCGTGTTTTACGCGCCGGTGGCGACCCTGCCAAAGTGGTCTTTTCAGGTGTTGCCAAAAAACACGCTGAAATTGCCCGCGCGCTTGAAGTCGGCATCCGTTGTTTTAACATTGAATCCCACGCCGAACTCGACCGTATTCAAGGGGTTGCCGAATCCATGAACCTCATCGCCAATATCTCAATTCGGGTTAACCCAGATGTCGATGCCAAAACGCATCCCTATATTTCAACCGGACTCAAAGACAATAAATTTGGGGTAGACATCAATACCGCTCCAGAACTCTATGCGGATGCGGCAGCTTGCCCTAACATCAACATCATCGGAATTGATTGCCACATAGGTTCACAGCTCACCGAAGTCAAACCTTTTGTAGATGCTTTAGAGCGGGTTTTAAAACTCAAAGCCACACTAGAAGACATGGGCATTGACATTCACCATCTAGATTTAGGCGGCGGCTTAGGCATTCAATATACCCAAGAAACCCCCCCAAAAATTGCGGATTACATTCAAGCGCTCTTGACCAAACTGAATGATTCGAGCATAGAGGTGATTATTGAACCTGGTCGTGCCATTGCTGGCAATGCCGGAATCTTGGTCACCGAAGTTGAATATCTAAAACCCACTGAACATAAAAACTTTGCCATTATCGATGCCGCCATGAACGATCTAATTCGCCCTGCTTTATATCAATCGGTGCAAGATATTATCCCGGTGCAACCACGCACGGATGGCGTTGCAGCGGCTTGGGATTTGGTGGGCCCTGTTTGCGAAACCGGAGATTTTTTAGGCAAAAACCGTGCAATGAATTTATTGGCCGGTGATTTATTAGCGGTGATGTCATCAGGTGCTTATGGCTTTAGCATGAGCTCTAACTACAACACGCGTCCGCGCGCTGCTGAAGTGATGGTGGATGGCGAACAAGCCTATGTGATTCGTCCGCGTGAAACCTATGAAGACCTCATGGGCTCCGAGGTTTGTTTACCGGCTTAATTCACCAGCGTTTATTGATTGTTGACTAAACTGAAAGCAGGCTAAAGCCTGCGCCCCATTAAAAATTATCCACTTTGAGGCGAAGGCTTTAGCCTTTTGAATTAATTATGTTTTTTTTCTGAATGAGTGTGCTGACTTATCAGGTAACCCACGCTTCCCTTCGAATCCTTTCGTTATGCCCCTTAACGAAAGGACTGGGGAAAAAGTGGCGCTGTTTGAGCGTAGCGAGTTCGCCACTTTCCAGTCCTGAGTTTTAGGGGCATAGAAATGATGAGAGGGTCGACTTTTTGGTTACTTTTTGGGCGACCCAAAAAGTGACAAGGGCGCTAAGAATAAATCTCAATTAAGAAATACACATTGCAAAAGCGACCTTAATACAAAAATCCAAAATGAATGTAAAACTTCTCGAATGATTTTTGATGTAAGTTAAAGGCAGGCTAAAGCCTGCGCCCCGAAGAAAACAATTGTCAAAGGGGCGCAGGCTTTAGCCTGCTTTTTTACCACCAAACGCACATCACTAAAATTCCCTTAAGTTTTTTGTTAAAAATAGTCACCCATAAGGTTTATTTATAACTTTTAATGTGGGATTATATAGCCTGTTGAAAATACAACGCTTTCTGCCATTGAACCATCGGCGGTTCTGCAACAAAATGCCATGTAAAACATTACCAAAAGGAACTGACTCATGCAAACTATGGAAACCATCGCTGATGAAATCGTCGCTTTAGCGGAAAAATCGGGCTACGGCTTCGGTACTAACAACCTCACCTATTATGTCAATCAAACAATTCAACAAGGCACTGCAAACGCCGAAGACTTTGCAAAGCTGCTAGAGCTTGCCAAGAAAAAGGCCAAAAAAGTTTGCCCTGCCAGAAACCTCAATAACTTCAAAGCCTATGCAGAATCTAAAGACATCGTTTTAAACTTTCGCTCTTTAGCTTTTCTAGAAAATGAGTTAGGGAATAAACCCATGTACGACCTTGCAACCGGCAGTCCGATCGCCGATGTGATTATGGAAGTCTTTGGCGGTTATATTGCATTCGATAAATCCAAACTGCTGGATGAGATGAAATCATTGCGCTTAAAGCAAGTGATTGAAAATCAGATTAAAACCGTTGCTGAAGTCGATTATTGATTAAAAGCATCATCTCGCCTGGCTAGCTATTCGCCAGGCGAGAGTTGTAAAAACCCCACACAACCCTAGCCTTGTGGGCGCAAATACACATGGCTCAGCTGTTCCGCTGTCGGCAATCGGTTCTCTGTTCGTCTTACCCGAACCACTTGCTGCACCTGGGTATCCCACAAAAAGCCAATCGCCTCGCCTGCCAATTCAAAGGCATACAACTCTAGACCTGCACGACCAAAATCTACCAACCAAGCATGCTGTTGCAATGCACTCAAGGCATGCCACTCAGATTCGTTTACCAATAATTGGGGTTGTTCGCTGAGTTTTAAAATGCCATTTTCAGGCGTTTTTAAAGCCAATTTTAACCAGGCCTGGTTGATTTTATCCACTTCTACCAAATAACGCGCATTGGCAATTTGCGCCACTTCAGCTTCGGGTAATTGTAAAAATGCCGCTAAGGCATAAACATCTTCTAGTTGGGCTATCATGCTTTGGCATTGCATCGGGCGACAGGGCATTGCCGCTAAGGCGCGATGCAGACGACAGCCAATCATCTCAGGAAATCTGGCAGCCAAGGATAAGGCCATGGAATTTATGCGCGGAAAATCCTGCAAGGCATTCAAACGCTTATCATCGAGCAGGCAAATATCCACCTGCTCAGCTATTTGCGGATTCACCATTTTTAAACGCAAACTGCGTAAAAATTTAACCGTTTCTGCTTTGCCAGGCCAACCCACCAACGAGGCTTGCGCGGTGCGTTTGTCCGCCAGAATGGCGACCAATTCTGCTTCGGTTTGCGCGGAAGCAACCAAGCGCCATGCCAACACAGGAGAATGGTCTAGCAACTCTAACATTTGCGGATAGCGTCCACAAAAATGCAATAAGCGCAGTTGGTGAGTTTGAAACAGCAAACAACTTTCTTGCACCCAAGCGGGGATTTGTTTTTTCCAATCCATTAAGGCATTTGAGTTTGGCCAAGCCAGCGGCTTGAGCAGTTCGGGATAAACCGGAATGGGTTCGTTGGAAAGCATCATGCTGTCCCACGAAGGAATAGACACCACGCCCACTTTAGGCAGCACTTGCCTAAAGTCGACCCATAAGACATTTTCAGCACCATCCCAATAGCTGTGTTTGGCAGCGTGTGCCGCCAAAAGTTTAAGTTGCGATGGGCTAAAATTCATAGGCAAGGGTTACAGACTGGATGAAACTTTAAAGAAAAATGTTTTGATGTATTCGGTTTCTGGAATAGACGGATGCACCGGATGATCTGGCCCTTGGTGGCCTTGATCAAACAGTTGCAAATGGCGGTCAACATGGCGTGCCGCTTGTTGCACTTGATTGATCAGTCCATCACGGGTCATGTGATGTGAGCAAGATGCCGACACCAAAATGCCATCTTTTTCGATTAAACGCATCGCCATTTCATTGATGCGACGATAGGCTTCTGAACCCGCTTTTAAATCTTTTTTGCGTTTGACAAACGCTGGTGGATCTACGATGACCACATCGTATTTATGGCCTTCTTCTTTGAGAGCTTTCAACACATCAAACGCATTACCTTGCACCGTAATGACTTTTTCGGCAATGCCGTTGAGCAAAGCATTGCGATCCACACCGTCCAATGCAAATTCTGAGGCATCCACACAAGTAACTTCTGCCGCACCGGCGACACCCGCTGCCAAGCCCCAACCACCTAAATAGCTAAACACATCTAACACGCGCTTGCCCTGCACCAAATCCTGTAAACGGCGACGCGCCATGCGGTGGTCGTAAAACCAGCCGGTTTTTTGGCCATCTTTCACCGGAATGGCAAACTGCGTGCCGTTTTCGGTGATGATGATTTCCTCTGGCAAAGTACCAATCACTTCATCTTCCGCCACAGGCAATCCTTCTAATTCACGGCTGCCAGAGTTATTGCGCACCACGATGGCTTGCGGGTGAAATAGATTTTCTAGAACTTGAAGAATATCGTGCTTAACACGCTCCATACCTTGCGTGGTGATTTGCACCACAAACACATCGTTAAAACGGTCAATCACCAAACCAGGCAAACCGTCACTTTCACCAAACACCAAACGGTAACAAAGTTCAGAAAAATTCATCTCACGCAATTGCAAGGCGGCTTGCAGGCGGTTTTTGATAAAAGTTTGGTTAAGTTTTACTTTGGGATTACGGCTCAAGACACGCGCGCAAATTAAGGTATTGGGATTAACATAAGCAATGCCAATGGCACGCCCATTCGACTCTTCTACTTGGACCACTTGACCGGCTTCAAAGTTTTTCAAAGGCGTGGCTTCGGTATCGATTTCGTTGCTGAAAATCCACAAATGTCCTTGCTTTAAACGGCGGTCTTCATTTTTTTTAAGGCGTAAACTCGCCAAGGCTGGGCTATCGGTCATGGATTTTCCTAAACTCTGTTCATCTAAAAGACTTGCAAGTGGGGCTTGCAAAAGTCTTTATAAAAAATAAAACCGTCAAAGACGGCTTTAAAAAATTAGGTTGAGTGAAACACCGTTCACTCAACGCACTCGCACATGCATTACTGAGCGTCTACGAGCTCGGCATATTCTTCATCAGACAATAAGTCTTCTAACTCAGACTCATCATGCGGACGAATTTTGAATAACCAACCGCCATCATAAGGCTCGTCATTGACCAACTCTGGGCTGTCTTCTAAGTCTTCATTGATTTCGACAATTTCGCCGCTGATTGGGGCAAAAATGGTAGAGGCGGCTTTCACCGATTCTAAAGACATGACTTCATCAGTGGCAGACACATCAGAACCCTCATCGGGGAAAGTCACTGACATCAATTCGCCCAAAGACTCTTGGGCAAAATCCGTAATACCAACCACGGCTAAACCGTCTTGGTCAATATAAACCCATTCATGGGTTTCGGCATATTTTAAATGACTGGGTAACACGCTCATATTTCACCTCTAAGAACAAACCATAATAATGGCAAAATCATACCAAGAAATGACCAGGCCTGGTGATTTTTAAATGGGTTTTGCGCGTGTTTTGCGAGATTTTTTTGAGGGTGGATTTTTGTAGGCAAGATTAGTGGGTTTGTTTTATTGAGCTAACCCACCACCACACAATTTCGCCCTTTATCTTTTGCGGCATATAAGGCTTGGTCAGCGCGCTTATAGAGCAGGGTAAAGTTTTCTACGTGGCTCAGTTCTACTACGCCCAAACTGATGGTAACCGGCAATTCCAAATTGCCTAACGACATATTTTGTATCGCCATGCGCAAGCGTTCGGCAATGAGCGCGGCATCTTCCAGTTTGGTTTCTGGCATAATCACCATAAACTCTTCGCCGCCAACGCGACAGAGGGCATCCGTTTCACGAATGTAAGGCGAGCATTCGCGCGCTACTTTTTTAAGTACCAAATCCCCTACATCATGACCGTAAGTGTCATTCACCTGTTTAAAGTGATCTATATCAAATGAAATCAATGACAAAGGATTTTGATAGCGTTGCGAGCGCTGAATTTCTTCATCGATGCGCTGATTAAAATAATGGCGATTGCGTAAACCGGTTAAATCATCATGGATGGTGATATGCTCAAGCTCTTTTTTATAAAGCTCTTGCTCGGTAACATCGGCCATTAAAATACTGACCAGCCCGCTTTCTTGGTGAGCCTGCATAATATTAGATGCGGTCACGGTCATAATGAATGTTTTATCACGATATTGAATTTTGGCTTGATGGGTCATGTCCGTGTTTTGCAGAATGTAATCATACCAATACAAATCCCCCATGTGCTCTTGCAGATACCCCTCTTCTTTGACAAAGGTATCGCAGACGCAACGGTAAGTATTGTGAAACTCTTCAAGGGTTTTAAATTCATTGAATAAGTCAAAAAACGCCTGATTGGCTTTGACCAATCCCTTGCGATCACTCACAAACACAACTTCTTGGGCGTGATTAAATATTTGATAAAAGAACAAACGCTCAAAATCCGCTTTGCGTTTAAAGAATACCAATAAAACCAGCAAAAACATCAAAGAGGCGATGAAAAAATAGCCCCAGAGATATCGGCTGTCTAAGTTATCAAACTCGTGCCAATCAAAAGCTTCTATGTGTTTCACCATTAACCAATAGGCAAGCACTTCGCCCATTCCATCCCGAATGGGATAACTGGCCACAAACTGACCATCGATTAGCTTGTAATCCTTGATACGAACCAAGTCGTCTACCGAATGGCTTTGCAAAAAGACTTTTTCTGGCTCTCCTGCGGCATGATTAGTGAGCAAGTACCCTTCATTTTCAGCAATCGCTTTCAAGCGCGACAGTTGATCTAAATAAGGGCGATTAATCAGCAACATGGACATCAGATGTTCTTGTTTTCGCAGATCATAGTCAATGGAGTTAAATTGGGTAATGACCTCAACAAAGCCTAAAAACTGTTTTTGACTACCATACAAGGGCACAATCGATTTCAGTGATAAGGCAAACTTACCAATGCTAATGGCCGTATCTACCCGCGGGTGTTTAATCAGATCAGCCAGTTCTTTGCGAACCTCAATCAAGGAATCGCCCTTTTTATCTGTCCAGCTTCTTAAGCGGCTAACGCCCTTGGCATCTACCACCTGAATCCAGACATTTTTATAGCGGGTATTTAAAGCGAGGCTGGTAGACACATCATTCAGGTGTAATTCAGAAACAGGGGCGTCATTTTCTAACACAGAAATTAAGCTAGGCCAGTGCGACAAGGCCGTTGCCAAAACTAAATTGCTGTGTTGTTTACTGTCGATTTGGGTTTTGATTTCGCGCCCTAAATACTCTTGGTAATTGGTAAATACTTTGTGGCTAACGCTTTGTCGATCCGATTGATAAAACGGCACCATGACAACAGCGGGCACAATCCAAGCCATGATTAACAAAATCCAGTAGCGCCAAGTCAGCGTAAAGTTCACAAAAACCCCTGATTTATTCTTAGTCGGTAACGCCCGCGTTACTCAAAACAATTTTATTTATTATCGAAGTTATAATAGTGCCACACAAATTAATTTTTTTTTAAAAAGTGGTTGCTTATTCTATGACTCAAAACACCCAATCTGGCTTAAGCCAACCGACCATTGAATACATTCTTGACCAAGGTCAAACCAAACTGGCCATTTTACCCGCTGACAGCGGGCCGGTTTTTATTGACTTTAATGCCGGTAAAAAAGCGCATCGCCGCCAATTTGGGGGAGGCAAAGGGCAGCCTTTAGCCAGAGCCATCGGCCTTCACACTCAATATATTCCCAGCGTGATCGATGCCACCGCCGGCATGGGCTCAGACAGCTTTGTATTTGCCAGTTTGGGATGCGAAGTCTTAATGATTGAAAAAAGCGAGCCGGTTGCCCAAATTTTGGCAGATGGTTTAGCTCGCGGCCTCCAAGACCCAGAAATACAAGACATCTTAAACCGCATAACCCTCGTCAACGCCGATGCAACCGAATATTTGCTGCAAGAAAAACCCAGTGTCGATGTGATTTATTTAGACCCCATGTACCCAGAGAAAAAGAAAAGTGCTGCGCCTAAAAAAGAAATGAAACTGTTGCAAACCTTAGTTGGCCCCGACCTAGACAGCCAAAACCTGCTCGCGGCTGCTCGGCAAATCGCCAAATATCGTGTGGTGGTTAAACGCCCTAAAGGCGCGCCCTATATTGGTGGCCAAAAACCGCAAGCAGAAATCAGCAGCCCCAATACGCGCTACGACCTATACATTAATCGTGCTTTGCCAAGTCTTTAACCAGTCAGGGTAAAACTGCGGCTTGGCAAACAAAAACCCTTGCAACTGCAACTGGTCAAACCTGGCCAATCGTTGCCATTGCGTGGTATTTTCAATGCCTTCAGCAACCACTTCTAATTGCATTTGTTGTGCCATGGCATAAATAGAAGACACTAAACTGCCTTCCAACCCGTAACGCTCCATACCCAAAATAAAGGCACGGTCTATCTTCAATTCATCTACCGGTAAATGCTGTAAATAACTCAACGAAGAATAGCCGGTACCAAAATCATCAATCGAAAAGCGAATACCGTGTTTTTTAAGCTCTGTCATTTTGGCAATAACTTCGTCCAAATCATCTACAAACAGGCTTTCCGTGATTTCAATCATCAAACCCTTTGGATTTGCGCCTGCCGCTGCCAAATACCCTAAACACTGAGCATTAAAATAGGCTTGGCGAAAATGCTTGGGGCTAATATTCACCGCCACTCGAATATTGGGCTGTATTTTTTGAACCTGAGCCAAAATGGCACAGGCCTGCTCCATAACCCATTCGCCAAGGGACACGATCAGGTCAGATTCCTCTGCCAGCGTAATAAAGTGACCCGGTGGCAAAAGCCCTTTTTCGGGATGCTGCCAACGCACCAAACATTCTAACCCCACCAATTCTTGACCCTGCGATACCTGGGGTTGCACAAATAAACGCAACTGCTGGTCTTTAATGGCGTGCGCCAGCTCTGACTGCAGATGATGTTTTTCCAATTGCTCGGCCATCATTTGGGCGTTATAAATTTGCAACCTTATCGCATTGGGCTGACGCGCCGCTCTTAACGCCATGCCTGCCTGATTAAATACTTGGTTAATGGCATCAATGGGCAATTGCCCCTCCGCTTGTCTAAAGGCACCGACACCAAAACAAGCTTCCAGCATAAAGCGTTTACGCCCGACTTCTAAGCGCGGTTCTAGGGCGGTCGCTGCCAATTGCCCCATCTGCTCTATCCATTCGTCTACCTTAGACTTTTCGACCCTATTCTCACAAAATATCGCAAAATGGTCCGCTGCTAAACGCGCCACCAACCCTCTAGAACCATAAACAATACTCAAGCGTTGCGCCACAGCGCACAAAACACCATCCCCGACTTCCATGCCATGCAACTGATTAATAAACTTAAAGCGCGTTATATTAATCAACACTAAACAACCTTTAACCGGGTAAGTATTGTTTGCTTGTAAACACTTATCTAAGGTTTCAATGAGTTTATTGCGATTGGCAACCTGCGTCACTTCATCTTGATACAGCAACTCTTCTATGCGTTTTTCGCGGCGCTTTCTTTCGGTCAAATCCCGTTGTATACCCAAGTAATGAGTCACTTTGCCCATAGCATTTTTGACGGGTGAAATGATTGCCTGTGCGGGATAAACAGAGCCATCTTTGCGTCGATTAGACAGCTCACCACGCCAAACCTTGCCCTCTTTTAAAATTGCCCACATGGCTTCATACTGTTCAACAGGGGTTAATCCCGACTGCAATACACGCGGATTTTTGCCCAGCATTTCGGTTTCTGAATAGCCGGTCATATCTAGAAACATGGGGTTCATGTAATTAATATGCCCCTCTGAATCGGTAATCACTATGGCTTCGGGGCTTTGATCCACCGCTTGGTTTAATAACCTCACTTGATTAAGCGCCACTTCTAAACGATTGCGCTCTTGCGACAGCAACCTTTGACGCTGAACCATAAAAAACAAAGTTGCCATCACCCAAAAAACAAACACCCCTAATCCAATGAGTAATTCTGTAAACCACATATCCACAAAATCACGCAAGGTAAAGGTTTCTTTGTCAAACGGGGCTAAACGCAATTCGCGCATCAGGGCATCAATGGTGCGATAGTCACCGGCAATGTTAAATCCAGCGATATTCATAGAACGCGCCAAGTCGCCCATACTGGGTATCGACAATAAGGCGGCAGCGACTTGACGCGCCACTTCTTTATCAACATGCGGCATGGCAGCAAATGGCCATTCAGGGTATAAAGCCGTACTGGTCACAAAGGGAAAATCGGGTAGGCGCTGGGCATTGATTAACTTCAACTGCCCCATGTCTAGCTTGCCCTTTTTAACCAAGCCTTCCAAAACACCGGTGCGCACAAAGCCCACATCTGCTTGTCCAGACAAAACTGCCTCTAGCGCCAAACTTTGTGGTTGACCTGTTTCTATCAAGGTGGCTTGCCCAGGTAAACGCACACCATGCTTAAGCAACTCATAGGCTTGCATTTCATAGGCCCCTAACGAACTGGTTGCCGCCGCCGCAATGCGTTGCCCTTTGATATCTTCAAGCGTCACTAGATCATCACGATCATGACGCGTAAAAATGACCCCACCAAAGCGGTCAGTGGCAAAGTCCCCTTCCAAATTAATCAACGAAGCTAAGGGCGAAGTTAACCCTGATTGATAAGTTAATAAGACATAATGTGCTGGCTGAGTCAGTACAAAATCAACCTGATGCTGCTGAACCGCCGTTTCTAGCTCTGCCAAATGCAAGACTTCTAATTGAAAAGAAACGGGATAAAATTTTTGATTTAAATAGTCAACTAACGGCTGCCAACGCTTATGGGTGCTGGGCTTATCTCTATAGGCCAAGACCGCCAATCGATAAGTCAGCGCTGCTTTGGCGTTAGACACATTTTCTGAGGATTGAAGCGGGGCATTCGCAAAACCCTGAGGACTGCTTAACAAGCTAAAAACCAGCGCTATCAAACCCAATAACGGATAAGAACGCTGATTATTTAAACTTTTAGCAAACCCTTGCGCTGGGGTTTTAAAGCAAGTCAATAAGCCCATAAAACATCTTCAAAAAAATAAAAAAACAACATACCACACATCTATTAAGCGACACAATAAGTCAAAATGCCAAAGTCTTCTACTGGCATCCATTCATGCCAAATATTTTTGACAGTTCTTGCACTCAACCCCCTGATTTACTCCTGACTTTTTGAAAGGCGCTGCTTGAGTAAACTACGACGAGAAGGCTTAGGCACTTCTGGCGGCTGAAAATCTGTTTTGCGGACGGCTTTTTGCAAAATCAAATTATTGGGAAAGGCAATCAAATTGCCCTTATCGTCTTTGAGTAGCACATTAAAAAAGTTAATTTCTTGAATGCGGCCTTTAACGGTATTAGGCCCATCGAGGATTTCAATTTCATCACCATTTTTGGCCGGCAAGGTAAAAAACACGATGATGCTCGCAGTGATATTGCTCAAAATAGACCACTGGGCAACCAAAGCTACCCCTATCACCGCCAATACTGACGAAGCCACAACCAGCAGCGCTTGGTAATCAATCCCCCAAACGACCAAAAGCACCACTAACCAAACAACCACAATCAGTGACTTAAAGTAGCGGTAAACTTGATAACCGCGCTCATGCGGCACATGCTTAACCAGGCTGATGTTTAAAATGAGTTTTTTCGCCATCCATTGTGTAAAGACAATGGCAAATGGAATCAATACACTGATTACAATCTGTACATAAGGCAAGTTATCAAGCCATGAAATCTTATCTATCATGCAATTCTCATTCGTTTTTTAATGCAGTAATTTTGTCACAAACTGACTCACTCAATCGCAAAATTTCAACACTCGAGCTTTAAATCCTGATAATACGATTCTTATATGTTTGAATGTCGATGCTCAATATTAATTTCATCACTCTAGTCAGCAATTTTGTTACTCAGAAAAATTTGACAATCTCAGGCTTAATTTTGGCTTAAGATACTTAAATAAAAAGAGCAACCTTATCAAGACCAAATGAGTGTGCACCAATGTCAATTATCCAAAAACCGCAAAACTTTTCTGCACTACTCGGTCAAATTCAACAGGCTGACTCACAACTTACCAAGCTTGCCAGCAAAGCGGTCAATATCAGCTTAACGCTCAGAAACTGGCTTATTGGGTACTACATAGCAGAATACCAGCTGCAAGGTCAAGACCGTGCTGACTATGGAGAACAACTCTTCGAAAAACTTGCTAAACAACTCAAAAGTCTTGCAGTTTCTCGAGTTGATGCCCGTGAGTTACGCCGCTACACACAGTTTTATCAAACCTACCCTCACATTCGGGAGACACTGACTCCCGAATTAAAATTGCAAAGCTTAGAAATGGGAGACAATATCTCCCAAATTCAAAACCAATCAACAACCTTGTGGCAAACTCAAGTGGTCAGTCGTTTGTCTTTCAGCCATCTAGTCGAGTTGATTGCCATAGCAGACCCAATTAAACGCCAATTTTACGAAGTAGAAGCCATGCAAGCGCAATGGAGTGTGCGAGAACTTAAGCGCCAAATAAACAGCCTTTATTACGAGCGCTCTGGGTTATCAAATAACAAGGCTCAACTACAACAACTGGCCAATCAATCTGACCCAAAAAATACACCAGGCCTGGTGATTCGTGACCCTTATGTTTTTGAATTTATAGGCTTAAAGCCGCAAGAAGTCATGAGTGAAACGCACTTAGAAGCCCAGCTAATCAAAAAGTTAGAAGACTTTATGCTAGAACTAGGGCACGGCTTTTGTTTTGAAGCCAAACAAAAACGCATTTTAATTGGCGATGACTATTACTTTATCGATTTAGTGTTTTACCACCGCATTCTCAAATGTCATGTATTAGTAGACTTAAAACTTGAAGACTTTAATCATACCAACATCGGCCAACTCAATACCTATGTCAGCTGGTATAAGGCCAATATGATGGCGCAGGGCGATCAACCCCCCATAGGTATTTTGCTATGCACCAACCAAAATAACGCCCTAGCAGAATATGCGCTGGCCGGCATGGACAACCAACTATTTGTTTCTAAGTACCAACTAGAACTACCGAAACCTGAAACCATGAAAGCCTTTATTGAACAACAAATTCAGCAGCTTGCAGCAGACTCAGAATAAACCTCAATCTAACCCAGTCAAAACTACTTAAATATCTAAAACCCTATTTTGACCTTAGAGACTAGGATTTAAAAAACTTTCAGAATTTTTTAACAGGTTTGACGCGCATTACCTGACAGAAAAAGCCTAAGACAAGAGAATTGAATTTAAGTTGATTAACAAATAAAAAGCAATCATTGAGTGGCCAAAATAATACGCTCGGATTTTGCTGGTTTTGGTATCACCAAATTTGGCATCATTGTGTCACTTAGATAAAAATTGGTGACTTCGGACTAAACTCGGAAATTAGATGGCGCTCTCGGGAGGAATCGAACCTCCAATCTACCCTCCGGAGGGGCAAGTTATATCCATTTAACTACGAAAGCTTTTTTTTGAAGCCATATTATAGGGTTTTGGCAGCATTTAATGAAAGTATTTCTAACTTCTGAGAATTAAGTTTCAAATTTTTTTGAGAGAAGTTGAATTTTCGCAAAGCATTTGATTTTCAGGTCAGTATCAACTTTGATGATAATTTGAACATTTTTGAATGGGTTTGTTAGAATCTTGATTTATCTACCCCTATTGGAATCTTTTTCATGAATGCCTTTTTTATCCTTGCTTTTCTGATAGTGCTCTCCGCTTATTTTTCACTGGCAGAAATGGCTTTGGCTTCTTCTCGTCAGTCTCGTTTAGCCCAAATGGCTGAAGATGGGGATGCGCGCGCGAAAAAAGCTTTAAAAATTAAGGAAGACCCAAGCAGATTGCTGGCTGCAACGCAAACTGGTATTACGGCAGCAGCTTTGTTAGTGGGTATTTATGGTGAGTCGGCCATGTCTTTATTTTTTGTCGAGTTTTTAAGCCATTACTTTCCAATTTTAATCTCCTGGGTAGAAGAAATCGCCTTCACCCTTACCATCATATTGGTTACCGCCGTTACCATTATTTTGGCTGAAATTGTGCCTAAACGAATCGCGATCGCTCAGCCTGAAAAAGTGGCGGTGTTTTGCGCCCCCTTTATGTTATTTTTTATCAATATGATGACCCCGGCGGTTTTTATCCTGTCTTGGATTTCCGATAAAATTTTGCTTATCTTACCCGTTGACAATGCCCCCTCAGTGACCAGTATTGAGGATATTTTAGCCTATGTAGACGAAGGCAAACGCTGCGGAACGCTTGCCCCTGAAGAGAGTCATTTAGTGGGTAATATTTTCAAGTTTGATGACAGAAGTTTGGCTTCTATTATGACGCCAATAACCGATGTGGTTTGGCTTAACTTAATGGCGCCTAAAGAAGAAAACATGCGCACTTTACGCGAAACACCCCACTCTCGTATGCCGATCTGCAATGGCGACTTGCAGCACATTATTGGGATTGTAGAAAGTCAGCATATCTTAAAAAGTGCGCTCGATGGTGAAATTGACTTTGCTGAAATTCATATAGAGCAACCCCTTTTTATACCCTCCACCTTATCTTTATTTGATTTACTGCGTACTTTTCGTCAAAAACGCGCCACATTTGCGCTGGTGGTAAGCGAGTTTGGACTTAACGAAGGGATAGTCACCATGGACGACCTAGTGTTGTCATTAGTGGGTGATATGATGCCGACAGGTGATAATCCAGAAGATGCACTGGCAATTAAACGGCCTGATGGCTCTTGGTTGCTCGATGGGCTTTTGGCCATCGATGATTTGAAAGTAAAGCTAGACATTCACTATATTAATCAAGAGGAATTAGGTAATTTTCATACCGTTGGTGGTTTTGTACTGGCCTCTCTTGGCAGAATTCCCCGCAAAACCGAACAATTTGACTGGTCTGGCTGGAGCTTTGAAGTGGTTGATGTCGATAACAACCGTGTTGATCAAGTACTGGCCACAAAATTGGGATCAACAAAAACCAAAAACAACGAATCAACCCCTTAATTCGACTCGTTATTTCAACGCTTAAATTCTACCTTAACAACCATTTTAGGCTTGCTAACTAGCCAGGATTATTCGTTTATTACAAGATTATTGGCAACCTTTAAAAGTTTCCTCTAAAATGGAAACTTGTAAAAAAATAACTGGCCTAATTTTGTCTTATTCCATCGCATCTAACCCAAAATCGATTAAGCAACTGGTGCAGATTGGCATTACTTTCTTGCTGCTCATGCTGATCATTCCTTTGTTAGCCGCTTTTGTGATTAATGATTACGAGCGCCAAGTTCAAAATAGAGCCTTTGAAAACCTTGCCGCCATTACAGACCTTAAAACTCGCCAGCTAGAACATTGGTTTAATGATAAATACAAAGTTTCACAGGTTTTAAACTCTAATCCCATTTTGCTGTCACACGCCGAAGCCTTAATCAATAACCCCGACTCAACTGAAGAACTTCAAACTTTGACTAAGATGTTTGAATCTTTGCGAACTCTATTTGAATTTGAATCCATTTCTTTAATCACTCCGGATCAAAATAAACTGGTCAGCGTTGGTAATTCGCACAACATTTCTTTGGAAACAAAACTGTTAATTGAAAAAAGTATCGCAACCCAAAATTCAGTTAACCACTATCAAATCTACGATGAATTTGGGCGTTCACACTTAGATTATGTTGTGCCCCTTATTCATCAAACGGCAAATAATAACCAAGTGTTTGGGCTGGTATTAATTCATCTTGACCCCAACGATTTTATCTTTCCTTACATTCGCAATTGGCCAACCCCCAGTCAATCTGCCGAAACCTTATTGGTTCGCCAATCTGGCCAACTGATAGAAGTTTTAAACCCCGTTCGCCATGCTCATCAACATCATCTTAACGACCCCATTGCAGATTTTGACGACCCCAAACTCCCTGCAAATATTGCTCTCAAAGAACGCACCGTTGGCTCGATGATTGGACTAGATTATCGCAACCATAGAGTTTATGCCGCTTACAGTCCCGTGGAAGGTACGGATTGGATGCTGATTTCAAAAATAGACATGGAAGAAGCCAATCAACCCTTAATTGAGTTGTCTGAAAGCCTAATCCTCATTACCTTTTTGGCTTTATTGATTACGGCGATCGCCCTTTGGTTTGTGCTTAAAAAGCAAGGGCAGTCCATGCAACTGCAAATTCAAAACGAGAAAACCAAATCAGAAAGAGTGCTGCAAAATTTTTACGAAATGCCCTTTATCGGCATGGCCATTTTGGAACCCCAGCACTTTGGATTTACCCGCTTTAATCAACAACTACTAAGCATATTAGGTGACCAAACAGATGACCTTAGCAACAAAACGCTGCTCGATATTGTTGATGTGCAACATCACAACACCCTAATTCAAAGTTTTGAAGACATTGCCAATCATAAACAAGATGGCATCAAATTGTCTGTAAAACTCAGTGGCGAACCCCATGAAACAAGCATTGTTAACTTGGACATTAAATGTATTCGTGACGATGATGGTAAACCCAGTTTATATTTGGCAACCTTGCAAGATATCAGCGAATTGACAGAGGTTTCTGAACAAAATGCTGCGCAAAAACGGCAATTACAAACCTTGGTTAATACCATTCCTGATTTAATTTGGGTAAAAGACCTAAACGGTGTTTATCTCAGCTGTAACCGAATGTTTGAAAAGCTGTATGGCACAGAAGAAGACGAAATTATCGGCAAAACCGACTATGACTTTGTAGATAAAGAAACCGCCGACTTTTTCCGCCGACACGATTTAAATGCCATGAAGCAAGGTAGACCGACTGAAAATGAAGAATGGTTAACCTTTGCTCAAAACCAATACCGTGGTTTATTCGCCACCATTAAAACACCTGTTTTAAACGAACAAGGCAAAGTGATTGGTATTTTAGGGATAGCGCGCGACATCACCGTTAGAAAAGCGGCCGAAGAAAAATTAGCACAACTCAGCCAACTTTACGCAACCATCAACGAAATGAATGAAGCCATCGTGCGTTGTAAAAATGAAACCGAATTACTTGAAAGTGTCTGCGCGATTGCCGTTCATTACACGGGAATTCAATTGGCTTGGATTGGATTAATTGATGAACACAACATCCTAAGGCCTGTCACCTTTGCTGGCACTCATTCCGACTATCTACAAGACCTTGAAATTGACTTGAATGGCCTGTCATCCAGTGCACAAGGCCCAACCGGCAAAGCCATTTTTGAAAACCGCATTTTCTGGTGTCAAGATTTTGCAAACAGCCCGATTACAGAGCCGTGGCACGAAAAAGGCAAACAAGCCGGCTGGCAATCTTCGGCTGCAATTCCGCTCCACCAAGAAGGCAAAGTGATTGGCGCCTTAAACATTTATTCTCAGACTTTAAATGCCTTTGACACGCCAGCACAAAACCTACTCACAGAAATGGCCTCCAATGTCAGCTTTGCCCTCAATAATTTTGCCTATGCAAAAATCCAGCAAGCCTCTGAAAAAATTCAAAATGAATTACTGGCTCGCTTAACCAAAATATCGCAAAGTTTACCCGGCATGGTGTATCAATTTAGAGTCACGCCCGAGGGTGTGATGAGCTTTCCGTTTGCCAGCCATGCCATCAAGGATATTTATCTGGTAGAACCTGAAGCCGTCACTGAAGATGCCTCTCAAATTAATGACCTCATCCACCCTGAAGATTTGGAAGGCTTACACAGCTCTATCTTTGCATCGGCACAAACCCTAACCCCTTGGCGTCATGAGTATCGTCTAAAATACCAAGATGGCACGATTCGTTGGCTCTCTGGCAACGCCATGCCCGAAAAAGAAAATGATGGTTCAATTTTATGGCACGGCTTCATTAACGATATCACCGAGCAAAAAAACAGCCAAGAAAAAATCGAGCTGGCTTCCAAGGTTTTTGAACAAACCCACGAAGGCATTATGATTACTGATAGCCAACAGCAAATCCTATTGGTGAATAATGCCTTTAGCGAAATCACCGGATTTAGCGCTGAAGAAGCCATTGGCAAAACACCCAAAATATTAAGTTCTGGCAAGCATAACGCTGATTTTTACCAACAGATTTGGCAAACGCTCAATCAAGAGGGTCATTGGCAAGGCGAAATCTGGAATCGCCGTAAAAATGGAGAAGTTTATCCTCAGTTACTCAGCATAACGCGCGGTAAGAATGCCCTCGGTGAGGTTTCTGAATATATCGGTATGTTCTCAGATATTTCCCAAGTGAAGGCCTCTGAAGAAAAAATTATCAATCTTGCTCATTTTGACCCCTTAACTCAATTAGCCAACCGCCAACTATTGATGGACCGTTTGAGCCATGCCGTTAGCAGTGCCGAGCGTTACCAAGCTGAAGTGGCTATTTTATTTTTAGACCTAGATCATTTTAAAAATATCAACGACACGCTCGGACACCACATAGGCGACCTGTTGTTGATTGAAGTCAGTCAACGCATGCAACATTTGTTGCGCGAAGAAGATACCGTTTCCAGACCTGGCGGCGATGAATTTATTGTGTTATTGCCGGGCACTGGCGAAGAAGGCGCCGTGCATGTCGCAGAAAAACTGGTCACCGAAATCTCTAAACAAATGGCACTAGAAACTTACAAGGTGTTTATCACGCCCTCGATTGGCATTGCCATTTACCCCCAAGATGGCAAAGATGTCGCCACCCTGCTTAAAAATGCCGATGCCGCCATGTATCAATCCAAACAAGATGGCCGCAACACCTACAAGTTTTTTACCGACGAAATGCAACAACGCTCTTTGCGCTTAATGCGCATCGAAAATGCTCTGCGCTCTGCGCTGGATAACCACCAACTCAGCCTAAACTATCAACCCCAGTTTGATGCCTTCACTGGTCAAATGATTGGGGCAGAAGCCTTAATCCGCTGGAACCATCCTGAAATGGGCAATTTATCGCCTGCCGAATTCATTCCGATTGCCGAACAAAGTGGGCAAATCATTCCCATCGGCGTTTGGATTTTGAAAACGGCGTTACAAGAGTTAAAGACTTGTCTAAAAATGGGCTATCCGCCCTTTACCATGGCCGTAAATTTATCGGCTATTCAATTCAAGCAAGCAGAACTGCCACAGCAAGTGTTGGCTTTGCTAAACGAATACGAAATTTCGCCCGAATACCTAGAACTAGAACTCACCGAGAGTGCCGCCATGGCCGACCCAGAAGCAGCGATTCAAATGATTAACACCCTGGTTTCTAGCGGCATTCAAATTGCCATCGACGATTTTGGCACAGGCTATTCATCGCTCAGTTATTTAAAGCGCTTTAATGCCACCAAACTCAAAATTGACCAATCTTTCGTGCGCGACATTATGGACGACATGGATGACCGCGCCATCGTTAAAACCATTATCAGCTTGGCAGAAAACTTAGGCCTAAAAACCATTGCAGAAGGGGTTGAAACTGCCGAGCAAATGGCTTTCTTGCAACAAGAAAACTGCAGCGAAATCCAGGGCTACTATCTCAGCAAACCGCTCTCGGCTAATGATTTTGAAACCTTTTTATCCGAGAACCAAGCGTTTAAATAACCGCCAAATCCTCTGGCTTCAATCCTCACTTTACTTGGCAGCTATGCTATAGTGAATGTTTATCCAAAGCAGGATGCCTTAAATGACCATGACCCCCATTCAATCTTTTGGTGCGGCAGAAACCGTTACTGGTTCTTGTCACTTTTTACAATTACGACAAGGCCCCAAAATTTTGGTGGACTGCGGTCTTTTTCAAGGCGGTGCCGAAAAAAGCTCTTTTGAACCCTTTGGCTTTAACCCTCAAGATGTGGATATTTTACTCATCACCCATGCACACCTTGACCATGTTGGACGAGTGCCTAAACTGGTTAAAGAAGGCTTTAAAGGTCGCATCATCACCACACGCGCAACCCTCGATTTAATGGAAGTGGTCTTGCTCGACAGCGCCAAAATCATGGAAGAAGATTTTGCCACTCAGCGTAAAAAAGCCAAACGCCGCGGTGAAGAATCCACCTTAAAAGAACCGCTTTATACTTTGGATGATGTTAAAGCCGTTTTCGATTTGAATATTCAGTTTGCTCAATATGACACCCCCATCTCATTAGCCAAAGAGGTGAGCGCCACTTTTCGTAATGCGGGTCACATTTTGGGTTCTGCCAGCATTCAAGTCAGCTTTTTAGTCGACAATCAGCCTAAGTCAGTGGTGTTTAGTGGCGACCTAGGCAGCAGTAATGGTCTTATTATGCAGCCGCCAACGGCTGTTGCTCAGGCGGATGCACTTTATATTGAGTCCACCTATGGCGACCGTAATCACCGCTCGATGGAAAATAGTTTATTGGAGTTTAAGGAAATTATCCAACAAACCCTTAAACGCCAAGGTAATGTGATTATTCCGTCCTTTGCCATCGAACGCACCCAAGAAGTTTTGGTATTGCTAAAACAAATGTTTTTAGCCAACGAATTACCACGCTGCAAAGTGTTTGTGGACTCGCCTATGGCGATTCGTGCCACCCGCATTTATAACCAATATCATGCCGAACTCAACGCAACCGCCCAAAACCTGTTAGCCACTGACGGTTCGATTTTTGATTTTCCCTATTTGGAATACACCCTAACGGGGGCAGAGTCTATGCAAATCAATGAGCATGAAAGCGGTTGCATCATTATTGCGGGCAGTGGTATGTGCACCGGTGGGCGTATTCTGCATCACTTCAAACACCGTTTGTGGGACGAGCGCAATTCCGTTTTATTTGTGGGTTATCAAGCACAAGGCTCTTTGGGTAGATTGTTGGTGGATGGTGCAGAAGAAGTGCATATTTATCACGAAAAAATTAAAGTTGGGGCAAAAATCAGTATGATTAATGGGTTTTCAGCCCATGCCGATCAAAGCGAACTTTTAAATTGGATGAGTCAATTCAACCAACTGGATAAAGTGTTTTTGATTCATGGTGAACCTGACAAGCAAGCGGCATTTAAAATCGCCATTGAAACCCAGTTGAATAAAACCGTGCATATCGTTCAATATGCCGAAGAAATTTGGGTTTAATCAACCCACCTTAAACGCTCAAGAGAAAATGCATGACCGACGCCATTCGCCTCAATAAATTCATCAGTGATTCCGGGCACTGCTCGCGCCGCGAAGCCGACCGTTTGATCGCCCAAAATGCGGTCAAAATCAATGGCAAACCCGCTGAATTAGGCACACCTGTTATGCCAGGTGATGAGGTAACGGTCAACGGCAAACGCATTGCCGCCAGTGCAGCCGACAAAACCGACCGCACTTATATCGCCTATCACAAACCGGTGGGGGTCACTTGCACGACCTTAAAAACCGTGCCTGGCAATATCACCGATGCCATTAATCATCCTGAACGAATTTTCCCGATTGGGCGTTTAGACAAACCTTCTGAAGGATTGATTTTTTTGACCAGCGATGGTGATATCGTCAACAAAATTTTGCGCGCCGAAAATGCGCACGACAAAGAATATATAGTGACCGTTAATAAGCCCTTAACTAACGAATTTGTAAAACGCATGTCGAGTGGCATCCCGATTTTGGATACGGTTACCCTGCCTTGCCAAGTGCAATTGCAAAGTCGCTTTGTCTTTAAAATTGTCTTAACGCAAGGTTTAAACCGCCAAATTCGCCGTATGTGCGAATACTTGGGGTATGAGGTGGTGCGTTTGGTGCGCACCCGTATTATGAATGTGACTTTGGGCAATTTAAAAGTAGGCCAATGGCGCAATCTGACTGCGGCAGAGATGGCTCAAATCAATCAAGCGGTTGCAGGCTCTCGCAAAACTGCAGCGCATCTTGAGCAGACTTCACCCAGCAAACCCAAAGAATCTAATAAACCTTTTGCAAACCCTAAACCCCCGGCCTCACCCACAAGTCGCGCGCCTTCAAAGCCTAAACCCCCAAAAGAACCCAGAGCAGCTAGAGCACCTAGACCCAAACCGCCGCAAAAATCCCGTGGCTAATCATTGGATAATCTAAAGGCAGAGCCAGTGGTATTGGGCAATGCCATTAGGGTTTGCACCATTTGCCAAATGGTTTCTGCTCCGGGTTCAGTGGGAATAGACATTTCAGCAAGGCGTTTTTGGCGGTAATTTTCGTCATCATTTTCATTAAAAATAACCAGGCCTGGTTGAATTTCGTTGACTTTGATCGCTGGCGCAAGTGCTTTGGCAAAGGATAAAGTCATGGAATGCAATGCTGCTTTGCTGGCTAAATAGGCCACTTGGTCTGCTTGGCCTTCATTAAGTTTGGCATCGGTGATATGAATGATATCGCTGGGCAAATGACTGCCCGCTTTCAGCAAAGGCTCACAGGCTTGGTTAATTAAATAAGGCGCTCGCACATGCACGGCCATCATGTCTTGCCACAAATGCGGTTGTTCAAACAACTGCGACTCGCGAGCCCAAATCGAGGCATTGTGAATCACCGCGCGACAACTGCTCACCTGTTCTAAAAAATCTTGCAAAAAAACTTGTACTGCCAGGTCATCGGTAAAATCCACCTGAAACCCCATCGCCCCCTGATCTAGCAAGGCTTGTACACTGGGGCGATAGGTGCGATAGGTAAACACCACCGGATGCGTCGTGCGTTGCAAAAAAGCTTCTGCCAAATAAAACCCAATGCGCTGTCCGGCACCGGTGATGAGAACTGCATCCTGTAACATCGCTCGACTCTCCCAGTTAAAGGCTCAGTTTACTGGATTTTTGGATGGGACTCTAGCCACCAAAATCGCCGCCAACAGTACCATCAGCGCACTCACCTGCAAACAGGCTTCTAATCCAGCAACTTGATAAACATAACCAGACAAGACCGTGCCCAGCAAACGACCGCCGGCATTCGCCATATAATAAAATCCAACATCGCGCGAGGCGCCATCGGCATCGGCATAAGACACTATCAAATAAGAGTGAACCGAAGAGTTTAGCGCAAACAACAATGCAAATAGTCCTAAGCCGATTAACAAAACCGTTTGCGGCTGCCAATCCAACAACCATGCCATACCCAAGGGCAATAACATCAACGGCAAGGCTAATTGATAAGCGGTATTTTTAGTGGGCGACCCTTGCGATCTGAGCAAGCTTGGTGTCAGCGCCTGAACAAACCCATAACCGATAACCCACAGCGCTAAAAACGCCCCCACTTCCCAGTGAGTCCAGCCCAGTACGCCCTGCAAATAGAGCGGTAAGGCCACCACAAACCATGCATCACGCGCCCCAAACAAAAAGAATCGCGCGCCTGACAGCCAATTAATGGCTGGCGATTTTGAAAACACCTCAGAAAACTTTGGCTTATTTTTAGCCTTGCCTAATTGTCCATCCAATGCAAACAACGACACCAACAAAGCGATGCCAAGCATGGCTGCCATAAACCACATGGCATCTGCAAACCCAAGCCACTCTAGCAACACAGCGCCCATAAAAAAGCCAATGCCTTTGAGTGCATTTTTAGAGCCAGTTAACAAGGCAATCCACTTAAAGAGTTGGCCATTAGCATCTGATGCCAAACTTTTAATACTGCTTTTGGCGGACATTTTATTGAGATCTTTAGCAATCCCCGACAAGGCTTGCGCAACCATCACATAAACCACTGTTAGCCACTCTGGCGACACGGTTAACATCACCAGCGCGAACACCTGCAAGCTCAAGCCAATATTCATGGTGACATTCAGCCCCAAACGAGCGCCTAAATAGCCGCCCAATAAATTGGTCACCACCCCAAAAAACTCATAAAACACAAACAACATTGCAATTTGCAAAGGCGAATAACCCAACTGATAAAAATACAGCAACACCAACATCCGCAAAGCGCCATCGGTCAGGGTAAACGCCCAATAATTGGCCGTCACTAAGGTATATTGTTGTTGGGGATTCATATCGTCCTTGAGAAAATATTGCTGTTAAATAGTAAAATCAGGCCAGGCCTCGTTATTTTTAGCGCATTTTTGAGTGTTTTTAACCTTGCAGCGCCTTGCGATTTTGCTCGGCCACAGAAACCGCCAACTCCATCATGCGTAAGACATAGCCGATTTCGTTGTCGTACCACGCCAGCAGCTTGACTTGTGTGCCATTCACCACCATGGTCGAGAGCGCATCAATCACACTCGAGTTGGTTTCGCCTTCAAAGTCTACCGACACCAAAGGGCGTTCCTCAAACCCTAAAATACCTTCCAAGTAGGTTTCTGAGGCTTCTTTTAAAAACCCATTCACTTCTTCGACTGAGGTTTCGCGTTGCATCTCAAACACCAAATCGGTTAAGGATGCATTCATTAAAGGCACGCGCACCGCAATCCCGTTCAACTTGCCATTCAGTTCAGGGAAAATAGAACCGATTGCCGAAGCTGAACCGGTTGAAGTGGGAATAAGCGATTCAAAACTAGAACGCGCCCGGCGCAAATCTTTATGACCGTGATCGACCACTTTTTGGGTATTGGTACGGTCATGCATGGTGGTAATCATGCCGTGTTTAATCCCGATTTTTTCGTGCATGACTTTAATCACCGGTGCGATGCAGTTGGTGGTACAAGAAGCGGCGGTGATAATCGGGTCTTTGCCGGCTTCAAACACCGAGTCATTAATCCCCATCACTATATTCTTAACGCCTTCTTTCATGGGCGCGGCCACCACGACCTGTTTAACGCCCTGCTTGAGATATTCGCCCACAGTATCTAGGGTGCGAAATTTGCCTGTGGCTTCAATCACCACATCCACATTGAGTGCGCCCCAATCAAAATCGGCGATATTCTTAACGCTGGAGTAACCAATAAAATCCTCATCGACCAAAAAGCCACCATCCACCACTTCGGGTTTGTGCCACCAGCGTCCATGCGCTGAATCAAAACTTAATAAATGCGTCGATCCCACCACATCAGTAGCGATTTCGTTAATATGCACCACTTGCACATTCGGCCAATCATAGACCTCTCTCATGGCCAAACGCCCCATGCGGCCAAACCCATTAATGGCAATGCGAATTTTCATTTTTTTGCTCCCATTTAAAACGCTGTAATTTACCTAACTTGCATGACAAGACGATGAAATTTAACAACAACCTTGAGGTTTTAACCAAGATTGCACAAGGGGTTTGGCAGGAATACCACCAGAATGCACCACTTGCTCGCCAATGACCACCGCAGGCGTAGACATCACGCCATAACTGGCGATGTCTGCAACGCCTTCAACCTTAACCAAGGTAATGGCAACGCCCATCTCATCAGCCGTTTTTTGGATGAGTTTGGCGGTATTTTCACAATTTGCACAGCCAGTGCCCAACACTTTGACTTCAAGCGCTTGAGTGCCACAGCACCCTGTTTTTGAAGCTTCTGCTATTTTGGGCGTTTCTGAGTCACAGCACCCTTTGGCCGAGTCATCACAAAAAGCGGTTTTGGTTTCACCCGCGCAACAACCCGCAGCGGCTGCATTGGTTGATGCTGGCGCACAGCTGGCTGTGCTGCAAGTTGTGCCACACCCAATACATTCACCTTTGGCATTTTTAAACATCGGGCAAAAGCCCGTAAAAGAGGCTTGAAACGCATTCACACTCATCAACAAAATAGGCCAAAGCATCCAAGCCTCCAGCAAATTAACCTGCCCTAATAAATGGGCAACAACCGTTAATATAAACATAGCGGCTGCAAAAAAACGCAAGGGTTTATTACCTTGAATTGTCATAACTCTCTCCAAATTAATTAATGAAATAAAAAATTAAATCCAAAACCCACCAGCATAAACGCAAGGGCTAAAATCCCAACAAACCAAGCCAAAGCTGGCCAACGAATGACTTGGCGCAAAATCAATAACTCGGGCAAAGACAAGGCGGCAATACTCATCATCAAAGCCAAGCTAGTGCCAATCGGCACGCCTTTATTCAACAAGGCTTCCACAATTGGAATCACCCCGGTGGCATTTGAATAAAGTGGAATACCCAACAGAACCGCTGCTGGCACAGACCAAAGATTATGGGCATCGGCCAGATGTTCCGTGACCCAAGCTTGCGGCACATAACCATGAAATGCTGCGCCAACGGCAATGCCCAAAAACACCCAATGCCAAATGCGTTTTACAATCACTTTAACTTCATGCCATGCAAACACATGGCGTTGTTGCCAACCCGACTGCAAAGCTTGCTGCTCCGCCATCTTGCGGGCTTTAATGTCCCACACATAAGCCTCAACCCAGCGTTCGGGCTTAAGCCAACCCATCACCACTGACCCCACATAAGCCACCACTACGCCTGCCAACACATATAAAGCGGCGACCTGCCAACCAAGAATACCGATTAATAACACCACAGCCACCTCGTTAATCATGGGGCTGGCGATTAAAAATGCAAAAGTAATGCTTAACGGAATGCGCGCCTCAACAAACCCAATAAATAACGGCACGGATGAACAAGAGCAAAAAGGCGTCACACTGCCCAGCCCTATCGCCAAACTGCGTCCCATCCATAAGGGTTTGCCCGCCACCACCTGGCGAATTTTTTCAGTGGACACAAACGCCCGCAACAACCCCATTAGGTAAATAATCACCACCAGCATCACAAAGATTTTGGCGGTATCCATCACAAAAAACTGTACCGCCTGAGCCAGCGCACTGGCCGGCTCTAAACCCAAAGCGTCAAATGCAACCCAATTTCCCAGTTGTTGAAACACGCAAACTCCCTTAGAATAGAGTTGAATAAAACTGGATAACATCATATCCGCATAAGCAGATATTAGCAATTCCCTTGACCAAATTTTTAACATGGGCGTTTAGCATGACCGATAACCTTGAAACTTACTGTCAATTTTTTAAAGCGCTCAGCGAACCTTTACGCATTCGAGTGTTGCACCTACTGATGCAACGCGACAGTTTGTGCGTGTGTGAACTGGTGGAAATTTTAGAGGCAGGTCAAAGCACCGTTTCACGCCACTTGGCCTATTTAAAAAATGCCCAGATTATTGATTCCTTTCGACAAGGGGCTTGGATGCATTATCAATTACTGCCAAATGCGCTCACCCCTCTTAACCTGGAAGTGTTAAAAAACACCCTAGCTAAACTGCCCAGCACCCAAAGCGACTTGGCAAAACTCATAGCCAGAGAACAAGCTCAACAAGCCGCAGCCAGCTGTAAAGTGTGTGAACATTAAATACTCTACTCAAAAAAGCAGGCTAAAGCCTGCGCCCCAATGATGACAATAATAGCCTGGAGGGCAATTAAGGTTAGAGTAGCTGAGTTTCGGGGCGAAGGCTTTAGCCTTCTGGTTGTTTGGCGTTTGTTATTCAAGCCAAGCCAATAAACTCCAAAATAATTTTAAAATTGAATAAGCCATTTCTTATATAATTACGCGTTATTAGCTATTTTTTTAGATTGAGAAATTTCATGCAAAATCGTTTTTTTGATGTAGTCATTGTTGGCGGCGGCATTACAGGCTCTGCGTTAGCTTATGTCTTGGCCAAATACACCGACATAAAAAGCATTGCTGTTCTCGAAAAATACGGCTCTCTGGCGGCACTCAATTCTAATGCGCGCAGTAACAGCCAAACCCTGCATTGCGGTGATATTGAAACCAATTACACCCTCACCAAAGCCATCTCGGTCAAACGCACAGCCAATATGTTGGTGAAGTATGCTGAACAGGTTGAAAAAAACGACTTCCTTTATAAATATCCCAAAATGATTTTGGCGGTCGGCGACGATGAATGTGATCGCCTGCTAAAGCGCTACGAAGAATTTAAAGAAGCCTTTCCTTACATGGAATTGTGGGATGCCTCAAAAATCGCTGAAGTTGAACCCGCTGTGGCTTTAAAAGATGGCAAACCCCGCCCTGAGAAAATTTTGGCCTCTGGTTGTATAGACGAATACTCTGCCGTTAACTATGGCACGCTGACTAAATCTTTCATCAACACTGCTCGCAAAACAGGCAAGGAAGTACAAGTTGCTTTGAGCTCCAAGGTAGAGCGCATTGTTAAATTTGACGACCATTACGAATTGCACACCGCGCAAGGTGTTTTTATGGGTAAATTTGTGGTGGTATCGGCCGGTGCGCACAGCCTAATGCTGGCCAACCAACTCGGCCACGGCATGGATATGTCGATTTTACCGATGGCGGGTAGCTTTTATTTCATCCCAGAAATGCTTAAAGGCAAAGTCTACACCATGCAAAACGACAAACTGCCGTTTGCAGCGCTGCATGGCGACCCTGACTTAACCGAACCCGGTAAAACTCGTTTAGGCCCAACCGCCTTGGCGTTACCCAAACTGGAGCGCTATACCGGTGGCACTTATTTAGACTTTTGGAAAAGTTTAAAACTCGATGGCAAAGTCATCCGTGTGTTTTGGGATTTGATGAAAGACAGCACCATTCGCAACTATATTTTGCGTAATTTCCTGTTTGAAATTCCTTGGATTAACCGCAAACTCTTTGTAAAAGACGCGCAAAAGATTATCCCAGACTTAAAAGCTGAAGACCTCACCTATGCCTCAGGTTATGGCGGTGTGCGCGGTCAAGTCATCGACAAAACCCAAATGTTACTCAAGCTGGGCGAAGCCAGTATCGTGCCTGAAAAAGACAATATTATTTTCAATATGACACCCTCTCCAGGGGCAACCACTTGTTTAGGCAATGCTTATCGTGATGCCAAAATTATTTGTCAAAAACTGGGCGTGCCGATGCACCGTGAAGCTTTTGTAAACGACCTACTTGACGGTCAAGACCTAGACGCTTAACTAGACATGTCATCAATACCTCTGCCCGTCAACCTGATTACCGGATTGCTGGGCAGCGGCAAAACCACCACACTCAAACACCTAATCCAACAAAAACCCGCCTCTGAAACTTGGGGCGTGCTCATTAACGAATTTGGTGATATTGGGATAGATGCGGCCAGCATCTCGCCCCAAAACAATTTGGATGTGTTAGAAGTGTCTGGCGGCTGTATTTGTTGCACGGCTCAATTTGGCTTAACGCAAGCCTTACAAAAATTACTGCAAAACCCGCAACTCACGCGCTTATTGATAGAGCCCACCGGGCTGGGGCATCCTGCAAAGTTACTCGATACCCTGCAAAAAAATCCCTTCCCAAGACCGCTGGTTTTACACAGCAGTCTTTGCATCTTAAATCCTCAACATCTCACCCCTGTACGCTGGCAAAAATCGGCAGTGATGCGTGATTTGGTGACGCTAAGTGATATTATCGTACTCAATAAAACCGACCTGTGTTCCACCGACGAACTCACCCAAGCCCATCAAACTCTAGACCTTTGTTATCCGCCCAAAACACAACGCCTTACAACCACACAAGGCCAAGTAGACCTTGACCTGTTAAACAAACCCCGCAATAAAGCACCCTTTGTTTTATTAGCTGGCCTTGAAGAGCATACCCATACCACCCAAACGCTGCACCAAACCTTTAAAAGTCAACTACCCAATGTGATTGAAAGCTGGCATCAAAGCGCATCTAACAGTAGCGCCTTAGGTTGGATTTTTGGCCCACAACAAACCTTTAACCGCACCCAATTGCGCCGCTTCTTTGCCGATTGGGCACAAGCACTGCAACGCGGAAAAGGTATTTTAAAAACCGGACTCGAATGGCAACTGCTCAACTGGGCAGATGACCAACTAACCTTGGAAGATGTTGCTTGGCGCCAAGACAGTCGCTTAGAGTTAATCTTTTCGGAAGTGTTAGATAGCACTCAAATTGAAATGCTCGAAAATCAATTACTTAAAGCATTTAATCCACCACCCCAATAACTGACTAAAATAGTCAACTAATAGACAATTAAGCCTTATGCCATAAGGCCAAGTCTGCTAAAATGGCTTACTTATTTATTTTTGGCTAGAATTTCAAGCGCTTTTCCTGCGCTTATGAATGCTTTCTAGCCCACAAGTCGAAGGAAATTGCATGACCAAGCACATGCCCGATATCGCCTGCCAGCCCCATCAAGGCCCGCAAGGAAAACTCAACTGGGTCGGAATGAGTGGCATCGAACTGCCTATTCTTATCAGCACCGCCAATATTCATCGTGAATTGTCTTCTCAGGTGCAAGCCTATGTGAGTTTGGACGACCCCATGAGCAAAGGCATTCACATGTCGCGCTTATATTTAATTTTGGATGAAATGGGCTCAGAAGAACCTTTATCTCCACAACGCATTGAAGCCATTCTTAAAGCCTTCTTAGCTTCGCATCAAGGCTTAAGCAATCAAGCCTTTGTGGAATTCCAATTTGACTATTACGAGCGTCGCAAATCTTTAAAAAGCGACAATAGCGGCTGGAAGCACTATCCAACGATTTTGCGTGGTGAATTACGCAACGGTCAATTTGAATGTGAAATCAGCATTACCGTACCCTATTCTTCCACTTGCCCTTGCTCGGCGGCGCTATCGCGCCAATTGATTCAAGAAGCCTTTGAAGCACAGTTTGCCAAGCAAACCCTAGATTACCAAACCGTGGTGGATTGGCTGGGCTCGCCCGAAGGCATTTGCGCCACGCCGCACAGCCAGCGTTCGTATGCGCAGGTCAAATTGAAGTTAGCCAATGAACAATCTTTGGATATTTCAGGTGTGATTAATGCCATTGAAGATGCTGTGCAAACGCCGGTGCAAGCCACGGTTAAACGCGAAGATGAGCAAGAGTTTGCCCGATTAAATGCTTCAAACCTAATGTTTTGTGAAGATGCGGCGCGTCGTTTACAGGCGCAATTTTTAACCAATGACCATTTCCAAGATTTTTGGATTCGAGTGAACCATTTAGAAAGCTTGCATCCGCATGACGCGGTTGCCATCGTCACCAAAGGCGTTGAAGGGGGTTATATTCAAGACCCTAATTTAATGGATCGGTTATAAAATCATCTTTGTAGAAACCAAAAAAGCCCCTAAAAATGACCAGGCTTTATGCCCTTTGGGTGCTGGTTAAATTTAGGGGCTTTTTTGCTTTTAAGCACTCAAAAATCGGGGTTAAAAATCACCACCCGTTAATTCAATATAAATACGACGCGCATTGTTACGCGCCGCTTGCTCAAACACCGGTCTGTCTTGATACATAGACTGATCTACCATCTCTGCTTGCTCTTGCTTGCCGCCAGCATCAATCACTTTTTGCACTTCTTTTTGTACATAGCGGAAGTAATCGTAAGTTTGTTTTTTGATGGTCGCCATATCGGTGGGTGTGCCATGCCCAGGAATCACAAAGCTGTCTTGTGGGATGGTTTTCATCATGGCTTCAAACGATTTCATCCAATCAAAACTATTGGTGTAATTAAACATGACCGGCATACGCTCGTTAAACGCTAAATCGCCCGATAAGAAAACTTTTTTGCTAGGAATATACACACTGGTCGAAGCAGGGGTATGGCCCGGGCCAAAATCTAACAACTCCAGCGTTTCGCCACCGCCTAAATCAATAACCTTTTTGCCCTTGAAAGTCGTAAATTGGCTCGACACATCTCTTGCTGGGTCTGTTAAAACATGGCTAACTTTGGTTGCCCAATCTTCTTTGATAAAGTCGTAGGCTTCTTCGAACTGAGCATTCGCCAACTCGCTGGAGTAGAGATTTTTAACCCCAACATCTACCCAATAACTCGCGCCTAAATAGGCATGGCCTTGATTATTTTCAACCGCCAACCATTTCACCGGTTTATCTGTAATGCGTTTAATTTGTTGATGCACGCTGTATGCAATGGCAGGGTTGGCACCGGCATTAAACACAAACACCCCATTTTTAAAAATCACAAACGAGATATTGTTGTTTAACCCAAAGTTAGACGGGTTGTGCCAAATTTGACTACCAACAATGGTATAAACGCCTTCGGTTACTTGGGTGGCTTGCGGCATAGGCAATTCAGCACCAATATAGCCGGCTTTCTTCATGGCCGCTTTAACATCTTTTATATACTGCTCAGGACCATGCGCAGCACTTTCTCCGCCAATTTTTTTCATAGAGGCTGCCCAAGCCTCAAAGCCTGCAATATAAGGGTCTTCAGAACCGCTGGCATAAATATTAGGAGTGGCTAAGGCTAAGGATAGCGATGCTATTCCCAGGGTTGTTTTTATAGTTGTTTTTATAATTTTTTTCATGACTTTCCTCCTCTGAAAAGCTGAACTTTTTATTTACTCATAAATACTAACACTTTTCATTTATAACTGCACATTACTAAGTTCTATCGAGCAAATCAGTATTTTTATGCTCGTAAACATCAAAAATCGTAATGGCCATGGCCGCAATCACTGGGCCAAAAAACAAACCGATCATGCCAAAATGAATCAAACCCGCAAAGGTCGACAGCACCGTAATTAAAGTATGATTGGCTACTGCCAAATCATTGGCTTTATCAGGCGTTGCCAGCAAGCCCGAAATTTTTTGAATCAAAATCGGTCGCACCAAATTATCAATTAAAAATCCGTTAATGACCGCACCCCAAAAAACCACCAGGCCTGCCGAAACATAACTGCCATTGAGCCCTAAATAAGCCGCCATAGGCACCCAAACCAGTGCCGCCCCCACGATGGGAATAAACGAGGTGACCGCTATGGCCATGCCGATAAATAAGGCTGGCAAGCCAATAATCCAAGCCAAAATAACAAACGAAACGCCTTGCATAATGGCAATGCCCAAAATAGATAACAACAACACGGTTGAAAGACCCGCAAAGCGATTCATGATCATGGTGTCGTAATAGTTTTCTAAAGGGGATAACACTTTTAAGTGACTGGCAATGCGATGCCCATCGCGATAAAAGAAAAACAAGGCAAACACCGATAAGGCAATAAAACTGATAAAAGAGGTGGCACTGCCCAAAACACCCTGCACCAAAAACACGGCCGCTTGTTGCGCTAACGAAATTAAATCCGCTGCATGGTCTTTAATTTGGGTCAGAATTTTTTGCTGATTACTGGCTTCTATGCCCAACGTTTGCATCCATTGTGCATTTAAAGCAGCCAAGCTTTCTGGGGTTTGTTGCACCAACCAAGACTGGGCATGGCCATAAATATCCCCCATTTCTAAACTCACCGCCACCAATAAATAAGACACTGGCGCAATGACGGTGACAAAAACTGCCAAACTCATTAAACCTGATGCGCTGGTTTCGTTATCTTTAACTTGAGGTAACACCCACAGATAAAGTCGATAGGTGGCGGTGGATAAAATCATGGCAAACAATAAGGCTTCTAAAAATGGCGAAAAAAGCCACAACAAGCCCACCACTGACAAAATCATCAAAATGATTAAAAAACCTTCTTCATAAGGCTGTTTTCCACGCATAATAGTCTCGTCTATGAAATATCAATGAGGGTAAATCTAACATGGAATTAGAGAACAACAAAGTCTTAATTCGCCCAGCCGGCACCTTACAAATCTTATCAAAACACGAAGTGGCGCAGCTGTGTGACCACTCAGATAAAGGTTTAAATGAATTATTACGCCAATGCACCCTCGCTGTGCTCAATACCGGTAGCAAAGAAGACAGCAGTATGGCGCTGTTATCGGCACACCCCGACTATCAAATCCATGTCAATGCGAAAGGTCGCGGTCTGCAAGTTGAAATAGACAACGTGCCCAAAAATGCCTTTGTGAACGGCGAAATCATCACCGGTTTACAAGAACACCTGTGGGCGGTTATCCGCGACCTAATTTATGCCAAAAACGAAATTCTAGAAGCCAAAGAATTCAACCTAGAAGATTCTTTTGACATCACCAATGCCATCTTTCACTTTGCCCGCAACGCGCAATTGCTGAAATCCGGTGTTTCACCCAATATCGTGGTGTGCTGGGGCGGCCACTCAATTTCATTAGACGAATACAAATACACCAAGCATGTCGGTTATCACCTAGGTCTTAGAAAACTAGACATTTGCACCGGCTGTGGTCCAGGCGCCATGAAAGGCCCCATGAAAGGCGCCGTGCTGGGGCATGGCAAACAGCGCTACACGAATGGACGCTATATCGGTTTAACCGAACCTGGCATTATCGCTGCCGAAGCCCCAAATGCCATCGTGAATGAGTTGACCATTTTCCCAGACATTGAAAAACGCCTTGAAGCCTTTGTGCGCCTTGGGCACGGCATTGTTATCTTCCCGGGTGGTGCAGGGACCATGGAAGAAATTCTCTATCTACTCACCATTTTGATGCACCCAGAAAACCAAAACTTACCTTTCCCTGTGGCCTTTACCGCACCCGAAAGTTATCGCAACTATTTTGACTCGGTTTTACGCTTTATTGAGCTGACACTGGGCGCAAGCGCTTGCAGTAAATTTGAAGTGTTTATTGAACAACCTGAAGAACTCGCTGATTTTATGAGCAATGGCTTTGAACGCGTTCGCGAATACCGCAAAAACAACAGCGATGCCTATTATTTCAACTGGAAACTCCACATTCCTTATGAAGTGCAGCAACCCTTTAACCCAACGCATGAAAATGTAGCCGCTCTAAATCTCAATCGAGATCAACCGCCCCATTTACTCGCCAGCCAACTGCGCCGAGCATTTTCAGCGATAGTTGCCGGCAATGTTAAACAAGATGCGGTGCAAATGGTTGCCGAAAAAGGGCCTTTCCATATTCATGGTGACCCTGAAATCATGCGCGAGATGGATAACCTGCTCAAAGACTTTGTTAAACAAAAACGCATGAAATTAGGCGATGCCCACTACGAGCCTTGTTATAAAATAGTCACTGAATAATCTATTAAAGAAGAAACGCATGACATTTGATGAGCTAGACCTAGACGAACCCTTATTGCAAGCCCTGAGAGAAAACCACTTTCACAAACCCACGCCCGTGCAAGCGGCCGCCATTCCTGAAATGCTCGAAGGTCGGGATGTTTTAGCGGGTGCAGCCACTGGCACCGGAAAAACCGCGGCGTTTGTATTGCCCGCTTTACAATATTTGCTCGACCATCCTAGCCCAGCTTATCAAACCAAAGCCCGCATTTTAATGCTGGCGCCCACGCGTGAACTGGCTTTTCAAATTCACAAGGTGGTCAAAGAGCTGGGGGTACATTGCGACATTACCTCTAACATCATCACCGGGGGCTTTGACCTAGCCAAACAAAAAACACACCTCACACGACCTGCCGACATCATCGTCGCCACCCCAGGACGCTTAATCGGCATGGTTGGCGAAGACGCTATCGATTTAAGCGACATTGAAATGCTCATTATCGACGAAGCCGATCGCATGCTCGACATGGGGCAAGGGCCAGATGTGGCGGCCATTATGGATACCTTTGCAGGCGACTTTCAAGGCGCATGTTTTTCAGCAACCTTATCGGGCTCAGGGGTAGAGCGTTTTGCTAATGAGATTTTGGATGAACCAGCCGTTATTCAAGTCGATGCGCCCAACCAACAATCCAGCCAAGTTCAACAGGTGGTTTATTACGCAGATGATAAAACCCACAAAAACGCGCTATTGTTAGCCATATTAAAAGATGAAAGCTGTGTCAGCGCCCTTATTTTCTGCAATAAGAAAGAACGCGCCATCGAATTAAGTGATTGGTTACAAACCCAAGAAATCAGCTCAAGCGCCCTGCATGGCGATCTCGACCAAGCCAAACGCTTAGATGTGGCCACCCGCTTTAAACAAGGTCGCATCAAAGTATTGGTTGCGAGTGATGTTGCGGCACGAGGGCTAGATATACTCAATATCACCCATGTTATCAATTACGACTTGCCTTTCCGTGGTGATGTTTATATTCATCGCATCGGACGCACCGGTCGTGCGCAAGCCGTGGGCATTGCCATAAACCTAGTTGAAGCCCATGATTACCGTCACTTACAGCGCATTGAATTCCACTTACAAACAAAAATTCCTGTGGCAAAGATCAAAGGATTAGAACCTAAAGTCAATCCTAAAAAAGCCGCAGAAACCAAAAAGAAACCCCACAAGAAAAAAATCGCCGCCAAAGCCAAACGCCTAGGCAAAGCGCCCAGCAAGCCTAAAAAGAAATAAATCAGCACATTAAAGAGCCACTCAACAGAGTGGCTTTTTTGTTTAAGACAAAGGCAGGCTAAAGCCTGCGCCCCGAAGTGAGGTGTTTTCAAAGGGGCGAAGGCTTTAGCCTTCTTGAAATTTTGCCCTGCACTCTTGTCACTTTTTTTCTGAAAGGACAAACTGCTCTGTCAGAATATCCAGAGTTCCCTTTGAATCATTTCGTGATGCCCCTTAACGAAAGGACTGGAGAAAAAGTGGCGCTGTTTGAGCGAAGCGAGTTCGCCACTTTCCAGTCCTGAGTTTTAGGGGCATAGAAATGATGAGAGGGTCGACTTTTTGGTTACTTTTTGGGCGAGCCAAAAAGTAACAAGGGCGCGGGGCAAAAGTCCTATTTAAAAATACAAACCTAAAAAGCGACCTTATAACAAGCGTCATAAATAGTGAAAAAGCACTTGAACGCTAGAGGTAAAAATCCAGGAAGGCTAAAGCCTTCGCCCCTTTGACAATTGTTTTCTTTGGGGCGCAGGCTTTAGCCTGCTTGCAATTCCAATCTAAAAATCAATAGCGCGCTATCGTTTGTAGGTTTTACGAAATGTCGGCAGGGTTAGGTCTTTCAAGAGAGAGTTGGTCTAAGTAATAGTGTGACAAAGCAATCACAGCCAACACGGGCGCAAAAAAACTCACCATTGGGAAGACACTCAGGGCGAACAAAATGCCCACTGCCATGGTGGGTTCCCAGTTGGTCATAGGCTTAAGTTTTTCGAAAAGCGGCTCAGGCAAAATGACTTGCCCAACATCTAAGACGATTGAATAGCGAAAAAACATAAAACCGAGCATCCAAAACCAAATCACATTGACCAGTGGAATAAAGAGCAAAGGAATGGTGACGATGAGTAACAGTAACATCAGCAGGCCATATTTAACCAACTTCCAAATCATACCGGCAGTTGTTCCATGACCGCTATAGGCGGTATGCGGATAATGTTTTTGCTGGACGGTTTTCACCAAGGTATCCGTCATAAAGCCGGTAATAATCATGGCAAACAGTAACACCAAATAACTGCCTAAAATAATCCCCAACACGCCAGCAATGACCGTGACTGCCAAGCCAATAAACCACAAAATTAACCCACCAATTAAGGGAATGGCACCGATGGTACTTTCGGCGTGCATTTGCCAAGTTTGCGCATCTTGCACAACCGTGCTTTGCAACACCCAATCGCTGGTCAGTAACAAACCAAAAATACCATAACCCAATAAAGAGACCAGCACCAAGCCTGCTGCAAAAGGGATAAACAAACGAATTAAAATGGCGGGTTCTTTGAGGTCTGCCAGTGTTTTCCATAATAAATTCATAACTGGCTCACTTTATCCAAACAGATTTTATATTGACAAATTCTCGCAGTCCTTCAGCCGACAACTCTCGTCCATAACCTGAGTTTTTAATACCGCCAAAGGGCATTCTGGGGTCAGAGAAACTGATGCTATTCACAAAACTGGCACCCGATTGCATGCCAATCGCTATGGACTCTGCCGTTGCCAAATCATCACTCCACACAGAGCCTGCCAAACCAAAATCCGTGGCATTGGCTAGGCCGAGCGCATGGGCTGGTTCAGAAGCTTTAAGCACTATGGCCACTGGGCCAAAAAATTCTTCATTAAATGCGGGCATATTGCTGGTAATGTTTTTCAAAATGGTCGGCGCATAATAACAACCCTCCCGATCCAATTGATAACCGCCGCAGACAAGCTCAGCACCCAATTCAACCGAACGCATGACCTGATCGTGCAGTTCGTCTAACAAATCTTGACGCGCCATGGGGGCAAGCGTTGTGTTTTTATCCATCGGATCACCCGCCACAAAATGTTCTTCAATGGCGGTTTTAAAATCTGCAATAAAATCCTCAGAAATATAGTTATCCAGAATAAAGCGTTTGGCCGCAATGCAGCTTTGCCCCATGTTTTGAAAGCGCCCTTTTAAAGCACCTTGAATGGCGGCTTTCATATTGGCATTTTCAAGCACGATAAACGCATCCGAACCACCCAACTCTAAAACCGTTTTTTTCAGCTCATAACCGGCAATACTGGCAACTTTACGACCAGCAGTTTCACTGCCGGTCAGCGCCACACCCTGCACCGCAGGATGACGAATGACTTGTTCAACTTGGCTAGAAGTAATCATCAAGTTGGTGAAAATTCCGTCTGGATAACCGGCTTTACGAAAGACTTCTTCTAAGGCTAAGGCACATTGCGGCACATTAGAGGCGTGTTTTAACACCGCTAAGTTACCAGCTGTCACCGCTGGCACTGCAAAGCGCATCACCTGCCAGAAGGGATAATTCCAGGGCATTACCCCCAAAATAACGCCTAAGGGTAAATAAGCCACATAACTTTTCGAAGCATCTGTTTCTACCAACTCATCGGCCAGCATCTCATCGGCATGGTCGGCGTAAAACTCACACAATACGGCACACTTTTCGACTTCTGCCATGGCCTCGGTATAGAGTTTGCCCATTTCAAGCGTAATCAGTTCAGCCAATAAATCTTGGTCATCACGCAAAACATCGGCTAGGCGACGCAACAACAAACAGCGGTCTTCTAAAGGCGTCAGTTGTGACCAGTCTGCAAAGCCATAGCTGACTTGCGTCATCACTTCATCTAAAGTGGCGTCATCCCAAGTGTCAAACTCGGCAAGCAGTTCGTTAGTGGCGGGGTTAATTGATTGCATGACCATAAGTGTATCCAGTTTTCTGAAAAGAATAAAAAAGCCGGGAAAGCCCGGCCTTTAATTGTAACGCATTTACCTGTTTGACTAAATCAGTCTTGAACAACCTGCTGGGCCCAAGCAGATGATGACATAAAGATATTGCCAATTTCTGAAATACCCAAGGTTTCAAACTGCAATTTCGTCACCGAATTGTTGCATTGTTCTAAAGCCACTAGACATTTCAAGGCTTCACCCATAGGGCCTTTCTTGTTTACAAGGGCATCGTTAATTTCAGGCGCCAAGGGCATTTCTGCCAAGATTTCACCGATGGGCGAACGGAAAAATGCGCCCAGGTTAGAGAATAGACCCACTAAGAAATAACTGTCTTTATCATGAACATGGCCAGCTTTCACTGCCAGTTGCTCGCAAAAATGGGCGCGCATTAAGGAGGTGACTAATAATTCTTGTGGCGAATCGTCCATACCCGACAGCATTAACATATTGACCCAAAACTTTAAGCGTTTTAAACCCATATATTTCAAAGCATCAGCAACACTTTCAACTTTAACCGGAATCAGCGTGGCCGGATTATTGACCGCAACTAACAACTTATGGGTTAAACCCACATCGTGACCGATAATGGTAGAAAGTTCATGAAAATCAGTTTTGGGATCGTTCACTTTTGCTAAGAGTTGCAATAGGGTTAGCTTGTTACCTGAGAGCTTTTCGCCGTTAATGATGACAGGATTCGTGAAAAAATATCCTTGGAAAAAGTCAAAGCCGAGTTTTTTCAAATAATTAAACATTTCTTCCGTTTCAACACGGTCAGCAATGACTTTGACGCCTTTGGCGTGCAACTCTTCCAGAATTTTTTTCAGTTTCACTTCGGAGTTTTTTTCGACATCGATTTTGACAAAGTCACTGATAGAAGCCAACTTAATGCTGGAGTCATCATCAATAAAGTTGTCCAAAGCGATGGTTGAACCCGTGCTTTTCAATTCTTTAAGATTTCTAAGCACCTCAACATCTTTAGTGACATTGTTAGGGATTTCTAACACCACATGCTTATCCGGATCAAAGCTGGGCAGAACATCTTTTTTAATCAGTTCTTTTGGCAATTTCATCATGGCGGCGTGCTTACCGACGATGGCGTCAAAACCAATTTCAGTTTCAGTTTTAGCAATTAAATCTGCCGTGGCTTGAATGGCTTCTTTACCGGGGTTTAAGCCTTGATTGAATTGCAGCTCGTAAGCAAAAACCTGCATATTTCTATCTAAAATAGGTTGGCGACCGATAAATACTTGTGACATGTTGATTACCTTAGAAATGAATTTTATAAAACTTTACTCGGGGCTTTAAAAAACCGCAAGCAAAAAAAGTTAATTAGCCATAAAACCGCCTAATCCCTTGCGTTTTCACGCTTAAAAATGACCAGGCCTGGTTAAATTTAAGTAAAAATACGCTTAAATTATGCGATTTTACACTGTCTTATTTGCGTCGATCAAACAGCAAGCGTTGCCCTGGGGTAAAGGCCGCAAATTGTCCTTGATGGTATTTCACCTCGCCATTCACTATGGTCGTCATAACTGTCGACTTAAACTCGTGACCTTCCCACGGTGACCAGCCACAATGGTAAAGATTGTTTGCCTTGTCATCCACGTGCGGACGATTCATGTCCACCAATACCAAATCGGCCCAATAACCTTCACGAATAAATCCACGCTCAATAATTTGATAACGAATCGCCGGATTATGCGCCACTTTTTGTACCACTAACTCCAAGCTAAAAACGCCTTCATGCACCAAATCTAGTAAAGACACCAAAGACTGTTGCACCTGTGGCAAACCGGCTGGCGCAGTGAAGTATTTGTTTTGTTTTTCTGTCCAAGTATGGGGCGCATGGTCGGTGGCAATAATGTCAATGCGACCATCAATCACCGCTTGGCGAATGGCATCACGGTCTGACTGTTTTTTGATGGCGGGATTACATTTGATTAGGCTGCCTAAGGTTTCGTAGTCTGCATCGTAAAACCACAAATGATGGGTGCAGGCTTCGGCGGTGATTTTTTTACCCTCCACCGGACCTGGCTCAAATAAGGCCATCTCATCAGCCGTGGTTAAATGCAAAATATGCAAATCTGCGCCGGTTTTCTTGGCTAAGTCCACCGCAAAACTAGACGATTTATAACAGGCTTCGCGACAGCGAATCTCAGGATGCGCAATCATCGGCACATCTTCACCATATTTTTCACGATACCATGCTTCTTTGGCTTGAATCATCGGTGTGTCTTCGCAGTGTGTTGTGATGAGGGTGGGGCTATAGGTAAAAATATCGGTCAGGGTTTGTTCCCTGTCGACCAACATATTGCCGGTTGAAGCACCCATAAAGATTTTTACCCCACAGCTTTTGTTAGGGTCTAAGGCCTTAACCTCTTCAATATTGTCATTGGTTGCGCCCAGATAAAATGAAAAGTTGGCCCAAGATGTTTGGCCACCCAGCACATATTTTTCTTCCAAAATAGCATTGGTGACCGTAGCGGGCTTAACATTGGGCATATCCATAAAGGAGGTGGTTCCGCCCGCAACCGCGGCTTTTGACTCAGTGGCAATAGAGCCTTTGGCATTTAATCCTGGGTCACGAAAATGTACCTGGTCATCAATCATGCCGGGCATCAAAATTTGACCCTTGGCATCGATGACTTGGTCAGCCGCTTGATCAATCTGCGACGCAATTTTTTCAATGCGGCCATTTTTGATGTAAACATCCGCTTCAAATCGCTGACCTTCATTGACTAAGGTCGCTTGAGTAATCAAGATAGTTGACATGAGAAAACACTCCTTTTAAGGTTTTTGCGGGGCGATGCGCGCCGTTTTGGAATCGCTAACATTTTAACTACAAAATACAGTAATATGTCGATTAAAATAAATTGGGCAACCTTAAGTGATTTTTGTTCAACCTTGCTAGAGTAACGCCATTTGAATTCACCACACACCTCAGCCATGCGCAAAACTAACAAAGCTATTATTAAGCTGGCTGTGCTTTTAATTGGCCTTAGCACCTTTTTAAGCCAACCGCTTGTCGCTGAAATGAGCGCCCTGCCCAAATGCGCTTATATCGCCTCTTACGAACCCAGCTATGCTTGGCAAGCAGAATTAGAATCTGGCCTAAAACCCCTCTTAAGCCCGCACTGTCAAATCGATACTTTTTACATGAACTCTAAACAGTTGCTAGATGAGGCTGCCTTAAAACAACGCGCTGAGGATGCCCAGCAATTTATTCAAGCCTTTGCGCCAGACTTATTAATTTTTTCGGACGACAATGCGGTCAAAGAAGTGCTAATGCCCTATTATCGCGACAGCGATTTACCTGCCGTGTTTTGTGGGGTGAATGAAACCGGAAAGGCCTATGGTTTACCCTATCAAAACACCACCGGCATGATTGAAAAATCCAACTTTGCCGCCGTACTTCAAACCCTTCAAAAAATGACCTCGTTAAATCATCAAATTGTCTATCTCAGCACCACGGGAATCACCGAAAAACGCAATATCCAATTTTTTGAAGAAGCCCTAAACAAAGAACGCCTGCTAGGTTTTGGCATAGAAACACTTAACGAAAAAGCCTGGCAAGAGGCTTTTCGCAAACTTAACCAAGATGACAAGGTCGATTTGATTGTTCTGGGCAGCTACAAACCTTTTAAAACTTGGGACAGGGAAGCCAATCTGGCATTTATTGCAAAACACCAAACCAAACCTTTGGTCGCCATCCAACCCTGGATGTTGGCTTATGCCAATTTGGGTATCACCAAATCTGCCAAAGAACAAGGCGAATGGGCCGCCATGAGTAGTTTAGAGATTTTAAATGGTTTAAAACCTGCGCAAATCCCGATAGTGCCCAATCACCATTTTGATACCTGGGTGAATGCAACCACCGCCAAAAAATTCCCAAACTTGCGAATTCCACGGAATTTTCAGCTTTATCACAGTTCAATGCCCTAAAATATGAACCTATGAAAACAGCCATCAACCCACAACCTTATGCCAGCGATAGAATCCTTCGTTACAAACGGGTACTTTTAGAACCCGGCAAAACCCTGGTCGCTGCATTATTGCTGTTTTTGGCCTTAACACTGCTGCTCGTCACCTATCAATATCACGCTAAAAACTTAGCCTATAAAGAACAATTACAATCTTTAAAAGTTAAAATTGAAGACTTCGTTCAAACCCAAGCCAATGAACTTATAAATACGGACATTGCACTCGATCAAACCCAGTCTGAAGCCAATCCAATGTTGATTAAAAGCCTCAGTTTGGCACAAAAAAATGCCGCTTTTGTTGCTCTCGGAACTGCTCAAGAATGGGAGCCAGCGCAAATATCCGCATGGCTTGCCGACAAATATCAGGAAGGCTATGAAAACCTAACTTTAAGCCGTTTTGCACAAGATGACCAAACCACTCAAGCGTATGCAAAAGGCTATGTGATCGATCAGGTTTTTCCCTTCAAACCCAAAACTCAAGCCTTGTTAGGTAAAACACTCTCTGACTTACCAAACTTTCAAACCAAACTGGCAGCCATGCTGCAACAAAAAAACGCCCAGTCCCTTCTGGTACATTTATTTAACGAACCCTTAATGATCATTATTTGGCACCACGAACCGCTCTGGGCACAAATTGAAAAAGAGTTGATACCCACGCAAAGTTTGTCTTTCAGTGCTTATCATGTACAAAGTTTACTCAGTAGCTTACTTGAAAAGAACCTCGGTGATGACTGGGTACAAGCTAATTTAATCAGTAGTCAACTAGACCAATATACCTTCTCCCCTGCCCATTCAGCGCCAAACACTATGGTATCCATGCTGGCTTCGCACCATGAACTGACACTTAATTTACTCAACACGCCCTTTCAACTCAAAATTGACTATCTGGCATGGCAAAATCTGCCTTGGATTCAGTTGCTGCTCATTGCATTTTTAACAACCTTAGCCTTGATCGCAACCTGGCTTGTT
Organism: Thiosulfativibrio zosterae; assembly: GCF_011398155.1. Taxonomy (NCBI): domain Bacteria; kingdom Pseudomonadati; phylum Pseudomonadota; class Gammaproteobacteria; order Thiotrichales; family Piscirickettsiaceae; genus Thiosulfativibrio; species Thiosulfativibrio zosterae. The sequence goes on along the minus strand of NZ_AP021888.1, from coordinate 416,595 downwards.
TTCAAAGCATATAACGACTATACCCAACATTTAAAACTTGAAGGAAATCGTCTTAACGAGTTTATGGCGGCGGCACACGATGCCATTATCCTCACCGATGAAACCGGGCTCATTACCAACTGGAACCCCAGTGCCGCTACCTTATTTGGGTATCGTCATGCTGAAGCTGTTGGTAAGACAATTCAAAACCTTATCGTCTGTAACGAGTCAGAAGACATCCTAAAATCTGCCGACCTGTTTAATAAAAAATCGTTTAAGGCCCAGTCAAAACTGCAAAAACGAAACCTCAATATCATTAATTGCGAGATTGCCGTTTCAAAACTGACGCTAGATGCGCGTCAAGAGCTGGCGTTTTTTATTGAAGACATTTCAGAACGCCACTCTCAAGAAGAAGAAATCAAACGCCTGGCATTTTATGACAGCCTGACCGGCCTAGAAAATCGCACTTATTTTTCAAATAAGGTCACAGAAATACTTTCTGAAGGCTTAGGATTAAGTTCCGCACTGCTGTTTATAGACTTAGATGGCTTTAAAAAGGTCAATGATTCCCTTGGGCACTCGGTGGGCGATGAGTTATTAAAGATCGTGGCTTTACGCTTTCAAAACGCTATTCGCGGCAATCAACGCAACACCCATCTCTGCCGTTTTGGGGGCGATGAGTTCTTGTTTTTCTTAGACAATGTTACCCCCAATGCGGCGCAAATAACCGCTACACGCATTATCGAACAACTTCAAAAAGTCATTAAAATAGACGACCATGAAATCCAAATTTCTTGCAGTGTGGGCATTGCCAGCTACCCGCAACACGGTCAAGATTTAGACACCCTGATGCGCCATGCAGACTCAGCCATGTATCATTCCAAATTCAAAGGCAAAAATACTTTTACGCTTTACGAAGACCGCATGGAAGAAAAACTTTCACAGCATTTACTCATTGAAAAACATCTGCGCTTTGCCCTAAACCATGATGAATTTGAGTTATTCTATCAACCACAAATCGAAACCCAATCGCTAAAAGTCATTGGGGTTGAAGCCTTGATTCGTTGGAACAGCAAAGACTTAGGCTTTGTACCGCCCGATATGTTTATCAGCATTGCCGAAGAATCCGGACAAATTTTGGCAATCGGCGACTGGGTTATTCAAGCAGCTATCAAACAATTATTGGCTTGGCAAAACACGGATTTAGCGAACCTACAAATCGCCATCAACATCAGCGCCCAACAATTAGAGCAAAAAAACCTAGCCGATAAATTACACGAAGCTTTGCAAACGGCTAAATTGCCCAGCCACCTGCTAGAAGTGGAACTCACAGAACGCTCTATCATGTCTAACGCCCAAAGCAATATTGAGCTATTTAATGACATCAGAGCGCGCGGCTTGTCTTTATCGGTGGACGACTTTGGAACAGGCTATTCTTCACTCAGTTACCTCAAGCGTTTTCCACTGAATATTTTAAAAGTCGATAAGTCTTTTGTGGACGGGCTTCCGGGCGATGAAGACGATGTTTCTATCAGTCGCTCAATCATTCAGCTGGCGCACAGCTTAAAAATGAAAGTGGTTGCCGAAGGGGTTGAAACCCTAGAACAATTCGAATTTTTACGCGAACACGAATGTGACATGGTGCAAGGTTATTTCTTCAGCAAACCCATTAATGCCCAGCAATTTGAAGCTTGGTATGCACAACATCACGACAATATCATTCCCCCAAAAGCACTCCATGAACCCATCAAAAATCCCCTGGTCTAAACTCAACCCCATTAAATGGGTGTTGATAACGCTGATTAAATTTTATCAATGGGTTATTAGCCCCTTGCTAGGTCCGCGTTGCCGCTTTTACCCCAGTTGCTCACATTACACCCTAGAAGCCATTCAAAGCCATGGGGTGCTATGCGGCGGCTGGCTCGGCATCAAACGCATTTTACGCTGCCACCCCGGTAATCCGGGTGGCGTCGATATGGTGCCCAGTTGCGGCTGCCATAAACCCAATGCAGAAACGTCTACTGCTTCGGAAAACGCGACAAAACCCAAAAAAGACCCTGAATAAGTTCGTTATTTCACTTATTTCATTCAACTGTCATTTTATTCAAGTGATAAATCCGTAAAATATTAGATTCATTTTTAGTTGAGACGCCCCATGCAAATCGATATTACAGAACACCCTAACTATATCAACCAAGAAAAAAGTCTTTTAGAGTTTAATCGTCGTGTGCTTGCACAGGCTAAGAACCCTGAAATTCCGTTGTTAGAGCGTTTAAAGTTTCTGTGCATTTCCAGTACCAATATGGACGAGTTCTTTGAAGTACGCTTGGCCAGTATGTACGAGTTGACCAAAGATTCGGCAGCACGCACGCGTCCTGATGATATGTGTCCTGAAGATGCTATTCAAATGTTGTCTGCTGTGGCGCATGATCTGGTCACAGACCAATATCACACACTGAACAACATTATTATTCCCGCGCTCGAAAAAGAAGGCATTCGCTTTTTACGCCGCAGCCATTGGAGCGAGCAACAGAAAGAATGGATGCGCAACTATTTTACCCAATATTTGCACCCAGTCTTAAGCCCGATGGGTTTAGACCCATCGCATCCGTTTCCGCGCGTACTCAATAAAAGTTTAAACTTTATCGTTTCTTTAGAAGGCAAAGATGCCTTTGGCCGCTCCAATGGTTTAGCCATCGTGCAGGTGCCACGCTCTTTACCACGCATTATCAAATTACCGCCAGATGCCACCGATGGTCCTAACGATTTCGTGTTTTTGTCGTCCATTTTGCACTCGAATGTATCGCGTCTTTTCCCAGGCATGATGGTCACCGGTTGTCACCAATTCCGTTTAACACGCAATACCAACCTCTTTATCGATGAAGAAGAAGTCGATGACATTATGAAAGCCTTACAAGGCGAACTGACCAGTCGTCAATATGGTGGTGCGATTCGCCTTGAGGTTTCAGACCAATGTCCAAAACCCATGTATGAATATCTGCTAGATCAATTCAACATGAAAGAGCACCAACTCTATCGCGTGCGTGGCCCTGTCAACCTGCATCGTATCAATGCCGTACCCGATATGTGTAATCGTCCTGACTTATCATTTGAGCCTTACGCACAACGCCAATTACCTGGCAATAAAGCGGTGCAAGGCCCTTTGCGTCTATTCAAGCGCAACAAACAACCTGAATCTATTTTTGACCGCATTAAACGCAAAGATGTTTTATTGCACCATCCTTATGACTCTTTTACGCCCGTCATCGACTTTTTAAAAACGGCTGCTAATGACCCAGATGTATTGGCCATTCGGATGACGCTCTATCGTACGGGTGAAAAATCGGCCATTATTGATGCCTTAGAAAAAGCGGCTCGCAATGGCAAAGAAGTGACGGCGGTGGTGGAATTGCGCGCGCGTTTTGACGAAGACAACAACATTATCCAAGCCAACCGTTTGCAAGATGCGGGCGTGAATGTTTTGTATGGTGTGGTGGGGTATAAAACCCACGCCAAGATGATTTTGGTGGTACGCCGCGAAGAAAACCTATTGCGCCATTATGTGCATTTGGGCACAGGCAACTACCACCACATCACCACGCGTTTCTATACCGACTTTGGGCTGTTTACCACTCACCCAGCGATTTGCCGTGATGTGTCTAAAATCTTTCAGCAATTGACCAGCTTAGGCGACACCAAAGACCTAGAAGTATTGTTGCAATCTCCCTTCACGCTTCACAGCGGTATGATTGCCAAAATTCAACGCGAAGCTGAAAATGCCAAACTCGGCAAACCGGCACGCATTATCGCTAAAATGAACGGCTTACAAGAGCAAGGCATTATTGATGCGCTTTATGAAGCCTCAAACGCTGGCGTGCAAATTGATTTGATTGTGCGGGGTATTTGCAGCTTAAGACCTGGCATTCCCAATCTCTCAGAAAACATTACCGTAACTTCCGTGATTGGACGCTTCTTAGAGCATCACCGCATCTACTACTTTGAAAACAGCCAAGCCTCACCAGAACTCTATTGTTCTAGTGCCGACTGGATGCAACGCAACCTGTTATCGCGCGTTGAAACCTGCTTCCCTATCTTAGATAAAGATTGTTTTCAACAGGTCTATACCGAAGGTTTGGCCATTTATTTGGAAGACAACATTGGGGCTTGGGTACTGCAATCAGACGGCACCTATGTACCCAAACAAGTCACGGCTACCAAACTGGCATTCAGCGCTCAAAAAACGCTGATTGAAAAATACTCTTAAACCGTCCTTAAAAAACCTGCCAAATAAGCATTTTCAGCTTGGCAGGATTCTTTAGCCGATTTGCTGTTGTCCATGTTTTCTGGGTTCCCTAAACGAATCAATTGCATCTTCAATGGCCAAAGTCGTCGCCACAAGTTTTTTTTGGGTTAAAATACACCTCTTTCTTAATCTGTAGCAGCTTATGACCGAACATGACCTTGAGCTTGATACCCCTGTATCAAAACCCTCAGAAGAAACCGCCCCAGAACAGTCCTCTAAAGATTTATACGCCGCGATAGACTTGGGCTCGAACAGTTTTCACATGATTATTGCGCGTGATGTTCTTGGACAAATGCAAGTGATTGACAAGCACAAAGAAATGGTCAGACTACGCTCCGGGCTCGACTCTAACGGTATGTTGTCCGCAGAATCCTTTGAAGCCGGCATCGCCTGTCTGGAGCGCTTTGGGCAACTGATTAAACACATTCCCACCGAACAGGTGCGTGCCGTGGGCACCAACACCCTGCGCAATGCCAAAAACAGTCGCGAGTTTCTCAAAGCTGCCCGCAAAGCCATCGGCCACGAAATTCAAATCATCCCAGGGCAAGAAGAAGCACGCTTGATTTATCTTGGCGTGGCACACGGCTTACCTCAAAACGCCGAACAGCGTTTGGTTATGGACATAGGCGGTGGCTCAACCGAATACATTATTGGTAAAGATTTTTCTTATGACCACCTCACCAGCACCGAAATGGGCTGCGTCAGTGTCTCTGAGTTATTTTTTAATAACAACGAAATTACCCAAGCCAACTTAGACCGCGCCCTCAGTTATTGCCGCCAAGTGTTGCGCCCCCACTATCGTAAATTGATGCGCTTAGGCTGGGATACCGCCATCGGTGCATCTGGCACCATTAAATCCATTGGCACCATCCTAGAAGAAAACCAATGGAGCAAAGATGGCATTACCCTCAAAGGTATGCAGCGTCTGTGTGAAAAACTGTTAGAAGTGGGCAATATCGAACAAGCTGAGATTCCTGGGCTTAAAGAAGAGCGCGTGCCCGTCTTACTGGGTGGACTGGTCATTCTCATGGTGACCTTTGAAGAATTAAAAATTGAAATCATGCAGGTTTCTGCCAATGCGTTACGTGAAGGACTTATTTTTGATACCCTTGGGCGTTTGCACTCCGAAGATGCCCGAGAAATCAGCATCAGCGCGTTACAACAGTGGATGAAGGTGGATATTCAACAAGCTAAATTCATTGCTGAAACGGCTTTATGCTTATATCACCAAGCACACAATACTTGGCAACTGCACAGCCCAGATTATTCTTATAAAAAACTATTAGAATGGGCGGCTCAAATTCACGAAGTGGGCATGGCACTAAGCTATAAGCGTTACCGACACCACAGTGCCTATATTGCCGAAAATGCTGATCTGGCGGGGTTTTCACAACAAGAAAAATTGATGTTGGCGGCCATGTTGCTCAATCATCGCGGTAAATTTATTCCCGAAGTGTTTGACAACCTTCCCAAACCACAACGCTCAAAACTGCCTTTTCTAACCCTGTTGTTGCGTTTGGCGGTGCGTATCCACCGTGGGCGTGAAAATGATCAAATCTTGCCACTCATTTTTATCGAGCAAGAAACCCATGTTCATCTTGAATTTGAAAGCAACTGGCTGGATAAACATCCGCTGACGCGCTTAGACTTAAACATAGAAGCCGAACGCTTAGCGCTGGCGGGTTTTACGCTGACTTTTAAATAACCCCATCTCGCAAACCCATCTCACAGCGGCTCAATAGCGTTCAATAAACATCTAATTGAACTCGCCGCTGGGTTTTCCAACTTTGCCAGAGATTTTTGGCAGATTCTTCATCCATACCCGCAATGTCTTGCAGAATTTTGAGCATTACCTGCTCCACCCCCAAAGCCAATCCCGTTTTACTGCCACACATATACAAGTTTGCACCGCGTTGCATCAACGCCCAAATATCACTACCCTGCTCCCAAAGTAAATCGCTCACATAGCGTTTATGGGCTTGGTCACGAGAAAACGCACAAAACAACTGCAACCCTCTATGCGCCTGCCATTGCTGCAGTTCGTCTTGCCACAAAAAACACTGTTTGGCGTGGGTTTCACCAAAAAACAACCAGTTTTCAGAAGCCTGCGGATTCGCAAAGCGTGCTTGGCAAAACCCTCTAAACGGCGCCAAACCCGTGCCAGCGCCCACCATAATAATGGGCGTTGCTAAGGTTTCGGGGAGTTTAAAAGCCGCATTGGTGTTGAGCTCCGCCGCCACAAGATCACCTGCAGTCTTTTGCGCCAAACCACCCGAAGCCACACCCAAGCGTTGACGCTTTTCACAACAACTGACCACTTCACGATACAGTAAATCCAGCGTATTTTGAGCATTTGGCGCACTGGCAATCGAGTAATAACGCGGGGCGAGCGGCGACAAGAGTTCTAAAAACTCCACGCCCAACTCAAGCAAAAAATCAAAGCGCTCTAATAAATCTAAAATATCTTTGCCCATGGCATCCGCCATCATAGCACTGCGGTCTGGCCAGATTTTTAAATCAAATTGGCGTTGTATTTTATTAAGAATGGCGGGATTGAGCTGGGTAATTTCAAGGTGATTTAACAAGGCTTGTCCAGCCGTCACCTGACCCACTCGGCGAATTTCTAGGGTTTCAGAAACGCTTAAATTGAGTTTTTCGAGCAGAATTTTAACCAGGCCTGGTTGATTTTGAGGGGTAATTTTAAGCCAATCGCCCGGTTCGTAAGTCAAAGTTGCGTCACCGGACAATTGCATATGGTAAATCGATTTATCAGATAAGGGGGTTAACTTGTGATTAAACACCACCGACAGCTGCATGTTGCCTCCTAAACAAAATAATAAGCTTAGGAGTATAAATTACATGGCGCGCAAATGCTCCATTAAAAGCGTCATCCAAGGGGCAGTTGCTAAAATGGTCACCGCAGACATTAAGCCAGCCACCAATCCAATACCCACCTGCGGCATAATGCTGTTTTGATTCATTTCAATGTCAGACATTTGACGCTCTACATGGGTAAAAATATCCACTTGTTTTTTCAATAAACCGTTGAGTGTTTTAATTTGTTTAAACAATAACTGTTGTTCTTTATCAACCTTGGCACGCGTTTTTTCAGACATTTGCTCTAGGTCACGCATTTGAATAGCCAACTGTCCAATCGACGAATCCATTTGCTTCACCAAACTTTCAATGGCGGTTTTATCTTCTTTTAGCCAAGCATAATCCGGTGCCACCATATCATCGTCATCAATATTCATATCAGAGTGGCCATTATTTTGACGATGACGGCGCAAAGCCTGTTCTAACAAGACACTTTTTGAGCCCAGTGGTTCTATTTTTCTTAAATCAATCGCCATAATCTTATCCTTTATCTGTTTCCCAGCAACTCGAATCGTCAAATTACTGACAGTTTTATTGTTTCATCAACGGCTCTATTGCATCAAGCGTGCCAAGTTTCGATTAAGCTCAAATGGCGTGAGAAAATTTCCGTGAAAAACTTGATATCCGTAGGGATAAAGGCGATACTTACACAAAATTTCTTATAACGACAAAGCCTTATAAATCTCCTATGAAAAACCCATCTCACAAAGCGCAATTCATTGAATTCATTATGCAAACTGGCGTGCTAAAACTAGGTAGTTTTACGCTAAAATCGGGTCGTCAAAGCCCGTATTTTTTCAACGCAGGTTTATTTAACACCGGCGGGCAACTCGCTCAACTGGCTAAAGGTTATGCCAGTGCCATCGCTCATAGCGAGATTAACTTTGATGTTTTGTTTGGCCCAGCCTATAAAGGTATTCCCTTAGCCGCAACCACCAGTGTGTGTTTGGCGCAAGAATTTCAAATCGACAAACCCTATGCTTTCAACCGCAAAGAAGCCAAAGATCACGGCGAAGGTGGCAACATTGTTGGCCACGCTCTGGAAGGCGATATTTTGATTATTGACGATGTGATTACCGCCGGTACCGCGATTCGTGAGTCTATGGACCTGATTAAAGCGCAAGGCGCGAAACCGGCCGGTGTTATTGTTGCGCTAGACCGCATGGAAAGAGGACAAGGCGCTCGTTCTGCCATTCAAGAAGTACAGGATGACTATGGCATTCCGGTGATTAGCATCATCAACCTAAACGATATTATTGAATACCTAGAAGCCAATCAAAAAACCGAATACCTAGAGGCAATGAAGTCTTACCGAGAAACCTACGGAATTTAATCCCATGAGTCAATTGCGTGAACTGCTGATTTTGCGCCACGGAAAATCAGACTGGAAACAAGAACTGGACGATTTTGAACGCCCCCTAGCCGAACGCGGCAAAAAAGCCACTCTTAAAGTGTTGCGCTGGCTAGAAGACCAAAAACTGTTACCAGACCTGATTCTCAGCTCCACCGCAAAACGCGCCACCCAAACCGTTAGACGCATCAACCCAGACAACCAAATCAACACACTTTATTTAGACGAACTCTACTTAGCCGAATTAGACACTCTTTTACAAACCCTGGCTCAAAGCCCCCAAGCACAGCGCATTTTGTTGGTAGGACATAACCCTGGTTTAGAAAAATTAGTGTCTTTTTTGGCACATGACCAGTCAGAAGAAACAGCGACCGTTGAAACCAAGCGTTTTCCAACGGCTGCCTTGGCGGTTTTTATTATGCCAAATGACTGGACGCAACTGAGCGCTGGGGCAGGTAAATTGGTCAACCTCATTCGGCCCCGAGAACTCAGCGTGACGGCTCAATAACCCCATTCAGCTTTAAACACTTTTTTCATTAACAAACTTAAGGAAACCCTATGAAAATTAAATTACTCCCTCTTGCCATCGCTTTAGGCATTTCAAGTCTTTCAGGTCAAGCCATTGCTTGGGAAGGCGATATTCGCCATGACGGCAACCGTGCTTATGCCAAAGACACAGATGGCGACATCGTGCGCGATTCTTGGGGTCGTTGTGTGCGCACCATTCACTGGACTAAAGAATTAGCAACCGCTAAATGTGAAGGTTGGCCAGAGCCTGCGCCAGTGGTAGCAGCACCTGCTCCAGTAGCCGCGCCTGCCCCTGTTGCACCTGTTGTTGAACCTACCCCTGTTGCCATCGTTGCCGAACCTGCTCCTGTTGCAGAAGCCCCTATTGCGGTCGCAAAGCCTTTGGCATTCAGTGGGTTCTTTAAAACCAATGGCAATAAATTAACCGCTGATGCGCAAGCGCAATTAGACAAATATGTGGATTACCTAAATGCCCACCCAACCGAAGGTGTTGTGGTCACTGGCTTTACGGATGACCGTGGTGCAGCCACTTACAACCAAAAATTATCAGAAAAGCGTGCTAAAGCAGTACAAACTTACTTAGAATCTAAAGGCATTGCTGCCGACCGCATCACCGCAAAAGGCATGGGCGAGAGCAACCCTATCGCGGACAACAACACTGCCGATGGCCGTGCCCAAAACCGTCGTGTTGAGTTAGAAATCACTCAATAATTTAGCGCCATAAAAGGCCAAGGGGTTATAGCGATATAAAACCTTGGCACTTTTTCTGCTTTGTTTACAAAAACCCTTAAAGTTTTTTTACAGCTCTCGTAGCAGCAAGTCTTACGAGCCCTTTAAAAACGCTTTACCTTTTACAGCTCTACAATACAAGAAGAAACGCCATGAGAGAAAATTTACCTGTTACCCAAAATGCGATTGAAATGCCTGAACACTTTCGGTTAATTTCTCGAACGGACCTCAATGGCACGATTCTCGAAGCCAATTTCGAGTTCATTCATGTCAGTGGTTATTCAGAAAAAGAATTGATTGGTCAGCCTCACAATTTATTGCGTCACCCAGATGTACCCTCTGCGGTTTTCAAGGATATGTGGGACAGCTTAAAGGCGGGTAAATCTTGGACTCAAATCGTTAAAAACCGCGCCAAAAATGGTGACCACTATTGGGTAAAAGCCAATGCATCCCCCATTATTGAAAATGGTCAATGCGTCGGTTATATTTCTGTGCGCAAACCCGCCACACCTGCAGAAATTAGCGCCGCAACTGAAGCCTACAAGCAAATTAACGCCAAAAAAATGGTGATTCATGAAGCGCGTGTTTACACACCAAATCAATATTTTTGGGCTAAAAACAACCCCTATGCAAAATTGAGCATTATGGGCAAATTGATGGTGCCTGCCATCATCATTATGTTATTGGGCATTATCATGGCTGGCGTTTCAAGCAAACTGCAATACGAAAATGCGGTTGAAGCCAATACCAATCAACGCCATGACACCCTGCAAAAGCAAATTGCCGATAAACTAGACGCTTTGAAAATGGCTGGACTGAACACCGCCATCGGCTTAGCAACCAACGCTCAAATTCAGCAAAGCTTAGAGGCAGATCAAGGCAATGAATTAGCCAAAACCGTCTTAGCCGAAAAACTGCCCGCTTATGAAATGGTTGGGGCAGAAAAATACAAGGTTCAAATTCACCGCCCAGATGCCACCTCATTTTTAAGAAGTTGGAACGACAAGTCTGATGATGAATTATCCAGTTTTAGATTCTCTGTCAATCAAGTCATCAAAAGCCAAAAAGCCATGGCTGCGCTTGAACTGGGTCGCACTGGCATTGCCATTCGTAGCTTATCTCCAGTTTTTAGCCATGACGCTACGAACAAATATATCGGCTCACTTGAGGTCATTACGCCCATTACCGCACTGAAAGCTGCCTTAGCCAAAAACAATACCCACTACTTTGTTGTCCTCAGTGACAGTGCCGTCAGCATTGCCAATAAAGAAGCCAGTAACCCTAAACTGGGTAACTACACCCTAGCCACTCAAACCGATACTCAAGCACCAGAACTGGCATGGTTTACAGGCATCGATATTGAACAACTTATCACCCAAGGGGCTTTATTGAGCGCTGAGCATTTTTTCAGTAGCTTTCCAATTTATGATGCACGAAATGAGCTGATTGGTTACCAACTGATTACCGAAGACCTCAGTAAAATCGATAAACTAAACGCTATTTCTAAAGCGACCGCGATTAACTCGGTTATTAAAGTATCTATTGCCATACTGATTATCACCTTAATCTTGGTTTGGATTGTTTATATCAATGTTTCACGCCCGATTAAACATATGGTTAAAGCCATTCACCATGCGGCACAGCATGGCGACCTATCAGTGCGTTTAGATGACCGTTACTCTGATGAAATGGGGCAAATTGCATCGGCTTATAATCATCAAATGCAATCTTCTCAGGTAGTTATGGGCGAAGCCGGTCGAATTTTACGCGAGATATCAATGGGTAACTTTAAAGCCAGCAGTGTGATGAAATATGAAGGCGACTATGAAGTGCTTAACCATAACATGACTCGCAGTGCCGAAAACATTGATAAAACTTTCGCTGAACTGACCACAGTATTAAGTTACATTCGCGAAGGGAAATTTCATTATGAGCCCAAACTGCAAGTCAGCGGGCAATTTAAAGAAGCCATGCAAACCGCCCTGTCTGCCATGGCCATCTTGCAAGGCGTGTTCCATGAGGTGAATGAACTGATGAGTCAGGTTGCCCGTGGTTACTTTACACGCCGTATCAAAGCCCAAGCCTCAGGTGAATTGCAAGTCTTAAAAGACAATATCAATGCCTCTTTAGATAAGTTACAAGAAGCCATCTCTGAAACCACTAATGTGATGATTAACCAAGGCACGGGTAATTTAAACGGACGTATTAAATCAGAAATGGAAGGCACGCTGGCCATCTTAAAAGACGGCATTAATAACTCCGTAACCAACATGGGAAGCTTGATGTCACAATCAAACTACTCTATCTACAAGTTATCAGAAGGTGCGCAAGCCATAGCTCGCGACATTAATGACCTTTCAGCCAGAACCCAACAGCAAGCCGCAGCGGTAGAACAGACTGCTGCCAGTATGGAAGAAATTACCTCCACCATCAAACACACGGCCGACAATGCCACTGAAGCCAATGAAAAAGCCACCACATCGCTTAACGAAGCGCGCCAGGCTAATGAAGTGGTTCATAAAACCATTCAATCGATTAACTTAATTAACGATGCCAGCCACAAGATCTCAGAAATCACCACCTTGATTGACAGTATCGCTTTCCAAACCAATCTACTGGCCTTAAACGCCGCGGTAGAAGCGGCTAGAGCGGGCGAACATGGGCGTGGATTTGCGGTAGTTGCTTCTGAAGTTCGCAGCTTGGCTGGCAAATCTGCCGAAGCGGCAAAACAAATTCGTACCCTAATTGATGACACCGTCGATAAAGTCCATCAAGGTGCAGAGCTTGCCAAAGCTTCTGGTGAAGCCTTAGAAGTTATCAATAAATCCATTGAAGAAATCAGTGGCTTAGTCAGTGAAATCACCCGAACCACTGCGGAACAAGCGCAAGGCGTTGAGCAGGTTAACCAAGCCATTACCTCGATTGACCATGCCACGCAAAAAAATGCCGCCCTAGTGGATGAAACTGCCGCGCGCACTGATGAAATGGGACGCCAAGCAAAAGAAGTGATTCAAGTTTCTAGCACCTTTAAAATTGACCTTGACCAAATCGGCTTTAGCACGGCCATGCAAACGGGCGAATTTGCTTTTGCCCAAGCGCGTCGTGCACACCGTCAATGGAAAGGACTCATCCGCGCTTATGTCGATGGTATGGAAGTTGAAATCAATGAAAAAGTGGCGACAGATCATCGTGAATGTGGATTGGGCAAATGGTTCTATAGCCCTGCGGGACAAGCTTATGCGCATTTACCTGAAATGCAACAAGTGGAAAAATATCACGCAGAATTACACGCCACCATTAAACGCATTTTAGAAGCTCATAAAATTCAAGACCTAGTCACCCTAGAGCGTGAATTTACTAACCTAGATGAAGTCAGTGCTAAAGTGATTGAAAACCTCAGCCTTGCAGAACGCGTGGTTGCTTCATCGCACAAAAAAGAAGCGCCGAGCAACAAACCCAAAGCGTCTGCCAGTGCGCCTAAAACCAGCACAATGGCTCCAAAACCCGCAGCTAAAGCACCAACGGCAGCGGCTAGAACGACAACACCTAGAGCAGTTCCAGCCGTTGCGCCTAAAAAAGCAGCCGCAACTTCAAACCACAACGATGATGAATGGGGTGAGTTTTAATCCCTTCACAACACTTTTAAATACTTTTAAACGCTTTTAAACAAAGCAAAAACACAAAAAGCGGCTTTTTTAGCCGCTTTTTTGTAGGTTGTTTAGTTAGAAAGCGCTTTGTAGATTAACGCCAAACCTACCAAAATGGTAATCACCTCAAACGCTCGCTTGACCCAAGCATTGCCTTTAACTATGGCCAAGTGTGCGCCAAAATAACCGCCCACTAAAGACCCTAAAATTAAGGCAGGTAACCAATCCCACTGAATATTGCCCAGCAAACCTAAAGTAATGGCACCAGAGCCATTCCAAAAAATGCCCACCAATACCAAGGTATAAGCCACCGCCGTTTTATAATCTAACCCAAACCAGCGCACCAACCACAAGGTGACAAACAATCCTGTTCCTGAGGTCAGTGAGCCGTTTAAAGCACCAATTAAAAACAACACACCACCGCCCAACATCAACCCCTTGAAGGTTTGATTTTGCAAGTTCAGCACTTGCCCCAGCTGGGGTTTTTTCCAGGAATACACCCCTAAGCCCAAGGTTAAAACACCCAGCGCAAATTGCGCGATATGCTCTTCAATGTGCAAAATAACATTGGCACCCAAAACAACACCGGGTAAACCAAACCCCAACACCACTGCCACAAACTTTAAACTGAGCGTTGAGCTTTTTAAATGTCTGGCGGTCGCACCCAACCCCAAAAACACACTGGCGACCTTGTGAGTAGCTAAAGCCACGGCAAAGGGCAAGCCTAAAAATAACAAGGCCGGCAATTGCAAAAGCCCTGCGCCACCACCGGCTAAGGCCGAAAAAAAGTTGGCCACCAAGGATACCAACAACAACACGCCCTGCTCATAAAAATCCATGATTCTGCTCTCGTAAACAAAAACGCCCTGAAATTTCAGGGCGTTATTAAAAAGTTAATGGGTTCGGCAATTAACGCGAAGTAATCAAAGTACCCACACCTTCATCGGTGAATACTTCTAACATCACCGCATGCTCAACACGACCATCAATAATGTGTGATGACTTCACGCCGCCATGCACCGCATCCAACGCACATTGAATTTTAGGCAACATACCGCCGTAAATGGTGCCGTCTTTGATTAAAGCGTCTACCTTTTGGGCATTTAAGCCGGTCAACAATTCGCCTTCTTTGTTCAACAAACCTGCCGTATTGGTGAGCAACATCAGCTTTTCTGCCTTTAAGGCTTCGGCCACTTTACCTGCGACCAAGTCCGCATTGATATTGTAAGATTCACCATCTTGCCCGACACCGACCGGTGCGATCACCGGAATAAAATCACCTTTGATCAACATATCAATCACGCTGGTGTTAATGCGCACCACTTCACCCACATGGCCAATATCAATAATTTCTGGCACATCAATACCTGGCGTGCTTTTGGTAATGGTCATTTTGCGAGCTTCAATCATGTGGCCGTCTTTACCGGTTAGGCCCACGGCATTACCGCCATGACGATGAATCAAATGCACAATTTCTTTATTCACTTGACCACCCAACACCATTTCAACCACATCCATGGTTTCTTCGTCGGTGACACGCATACCATCCACAAACTTAGATTCTTTGCCGATGCGTTTTAATAAATCACCAATTTGAGGGCCGCCACCGTGAACCACCACAGGGTTCATGCCGACCAGCTTCATCAATACGATGTCACGGGCAAAGCTGTCCATTAGGGTATCTTCGGTCATGGCATTTCCGCCATATTTCACCACGATGGTTTTGCCAGAAAAGCGTTGGATGTAAGGTAACGCTTCGGCCAAAACCGAGGCGATGTTTTGGGCTTGTTGTTTATTAAGATTCATGCTTTTTTGGATTCTCATGGCAAAAGGCCTTTGTGTTAATGAGTGAAATAACCAGTCAATTCTAGCGGAAATTAATCTCTAAAATTATTAAATTGCAGCGGCAACTCTAAATCTTCCATACCACGCAACAATTGCATCACATCTTGCAAGTCATCACGCTTTTTGCCGGTGATTCGTACACTGTCACCTTGAATGGCGGCCTGTACTTTTAACTTAGAGTCTTTAATAGCTTTGACAATTTTCTTGGCGATGGGTGCATCTAAGCCTTCTTTCATTTCGATGACCTGCTTAGCTGTTTTTAACTGCAATTCTGGGTCTTTCACTTCCATACACTTAATGTCAATGCCACGACGGTTGGCTTTTTCAACCAAAATGTCGTACATCTGATTCAATTGAAATTCGGTTTGGGTTTTTAAAGTGACCGTGGTGTCTTTGAGCTCGTAGCTAGAATCGGTGCCCTTAAAGTCATAACGCGTGGTGACTTCTTTATTGGCTTGGTCGATGGCATTGGTTAATTCATGTTTGTCTAGTTCAGATACGATGTCAAATGATGGCATAAATCACTCCTAAAAAATGGGTTAAAAACGGCCAAAAATCCCTAAAAACAACCAGGCCTGGTTGTTTTTAGGGACTTTTTATTAAGATTTGGCGTATTTTAACATTATGAAATTAGGAGTTTAAATAAGTGTGGGACTTAAATCGATTTTGATGAGGCAAGGAGCTGTAATAATTTTGCCATGTCCAAAGGCTTGCTAATCACACCGGTTACACCTGCTTCTACTAAACGCTTGGACTCAAAGCCAATTGTGGCTGCGGTGACCGCAATAATCGGTTGGGTATAGCCCAACTTACGAAGTTGCGCTACCAACTCAAAACCATCCATGACCGGCATAAAAGCATCGGTTATGACAGCATCAAAAGTTTGAGATTGTGCGGCTTCAAGCGCCTTTTGTCCATTCTCAAAGGCAACCACCTGCGCGCCTTTTTCTTCGAGCATAACTTGGGTGAGTTCCCGAATCAACAAATCGTCTTCTGCCAGTAGCAATCGATAACCAGATAAATCGTTCAAAGCATCGGTAGGCGATGCTGGATGATTGGCTTCTTGAGGGTTTGCTTTGTTTAAGGTGACCGTTAGAATAAATTCACTGCCGCCTTCTGGGCTAGGTTGATAAATTAAATCACCGCCCAAATGCTCACGCGCAAATTGCCGACTTAAATACAGCCCCAAACCAGAACCACCCGCCTCAGTATTGCCACGCGAGAATTTTTGAAAGAGATTCGCTTGATCGGTCTCAGAAATTCCCTTGCCATCGTCTCTAAAATGCACTTCAAAGGTCATGCAATCGTCTTGCTCATCCAACAACACAATACTGACCCACAGATGGCTTGCCTGAGCGTGCAGCGCACAATTTTTAACCAAGTTAAACGCAATTTGGCGCAACAGCTGCACATTAAAATGAAAAAACAGTTTGGCGGCTTTATCTGCCACAAAGTTGGGTTGCAATTGATGTGACTTTAACAACTTGCCCTGTAAAGCAATGGCGTCATAAATTAGGTTATGGAGTTTGGCATCTTCAACCTTGCCCTCCAAAACTGCTTCTGGGTGAATCACGGCACGCATGTCATCTAAAATGGTCAGCAGATGATTCGAGGTTTTTAACAACATTTTGCCCCGATTCAATTTTTCGACCACATTTTCTTGTGACAAGATCATTTGCATGGCGGCGGCAGGGGTGCGCAGTTCGTGGGCAATAATGGCGAATATTTCTTTTTGTTTGGCATTTTGCTCAGACAATTCCGCATAAGAGGCTTCTAGCGCTTTCTGAGTTTGTTGCAAGCTGACTTCTGCTTTCTTTCGAGCATCAATATCCCGCGCCGAGGCAAACATATAGGTTTTACCATCAAAAACCATTTTTTGAGCAATCAGCTCTACATAAAAATAAGTACCATCTTTACGAGTATGCAAGGCTTCAAAACTCATCGAGTCCATATGCATAATGGCTTGATTAAACATCTCTCGCCGAATTTCAACGGGGTCATTTTTAGTGTCCCAATCAAACACAGACATGTTTAAAAGTTCTGCTTTGCTGTAACCCAACATCTGTGCAAATGCGTTGTTGCAAAATACGAGATTGGCTTTCTCATCAAGCACATGAATCCCATCGGTACTGGACTCAATAATGGCTTCAGACCAGGCTTGATTGCGTGCAGCTTGGTGTTCAACTTGGCGTTTCTCTTTGCCAACTTTTTGCGAATAACGAAGCGCGCCAACATAAACCAAGGCATTCACCAACAAAATACTGAAAAATAATCCGATTAAAAACAGCCTTTGATCAGACTTTTTAATGGTCAAGGCTTGATTGAGCCGCTGATATAAAAACTCCATAGCCATGTTTTGTTCTGCAAACAAATAACCCAGCATTTCTGTGCCCATTTTAAAACGATCTTGGCTAACAAAACTGGCAGTATCAGTTGCTAATAATTGCAAACTATCGCTTAAATACGCATCTAATTTATTTTCTGCAGCATAGAGTTCTGCAATATCAACAACTTTTTGATTAGGCAGTGCTTTTTCTAAAATGCGATGTGCTTTGATTAAATCTTCCATCACATATTTGGCATCTGCGATGTATTGAATCAACTCAAATTGATTCACCTTAGACCAATCTTGTAATGACGCCAATCCTGCCGAAAAACCACGCACTTGACCCACTTCGTTCACCAAACGCGGCAAAATGTGAAAAGATAAATCCATGAGATAATAGTTGGCCAAATCGGGTTCTAGGGTGAGTTTGTAGTCATCCGAAACCTCAGAATAGAATAACAGCAGTTGGCTAATCAGTTGATTATGCAACTCAAAACTTTGTTTTGCATCCACAACGGCTGCAGGATAGAGCTGTGATTCTAGCGTTTGCCACTGCACTTTTAATTGAGTAAAACTGGCCTGCTCCTTGGTTTGCTGCGCTCGCTTGTCTAGATGATTTTGCAATGCGCCAAACGCATGATTAATGGCATCATGTTTTTGTTGGCGTTGTGCAGCAAAATTTTGCTCACCTGAGAGGTAGCCAAATGTCAGGCCACGATGCTCTGGCAATAACTTCAGCAGCTCATTAAAAGGACGAATGGTTTCAATCCCTAAAATTTCTGCTTCAAAGATGGCATTTTCTTGCTGCATTTTTTGGTGCGCGAAATAACCAGATATGACAAACACAATACTGGTTATGACCATAATTTGCTGCAGCGCTTTGAATCGACTCATAAATTAAAAATAGGCTCTAGTGATAATAACTTTAAGATTATATGCGCAAATTTGCGAGGCCACATAAAAATTATTCCAAAATCCAATAGAGTTTATTTTGCCCAGGCCTGGTTAAATTTATGACCTTTTTATGAACTTTGGGGAATCTTTTCGGTGAGTTAAGATTGTCATCTGCTCAACTCTCAGTCAGAATGTGCGGATTATCGTCATTAGGAAAAACAAGATGTCCCATCTACCGGTATCCAAAACTGCAGCGGCGGTACAACCCTTTCATGTCATGAAAATTTTAGGCGAAGCCAAAGCCCTAGAAGCCGCTGGGCAAGACATCATTCACCTTGAAATTGGCGAGCCAGACTTCCCCTCCCTGCCTTGTGTGCATGAGGCGGTTAATCAAGCCATGCAAGCCGGTTTAACCCATTACACACCCACCTTAGGTTTACCCGCCTTGCGTCAAAAGTTGGCTGAGTTTTACGGCCAGTTTTATCACGCGCAAGTGCCTATGGAACGCATTATGCTCACCCCCGGCTCGTCCTCTGGTTTACAGTTGTTGCTCACTGCCATTTTAAATCCCGGGGACAAGGTAATGCTCACCGACCCTAGTTATCCCTGTAATCGCCAGTTTGTCAATTTACTGCATGGGCAAGTCATCAGTGTGCCGGTGGATGCCAGTAGCCAATATCAACTCAATAGTGACTTGCTGCAAGCGCATTGGCAAGAAGGTATTAAGGTGGTGATGGTCGCCAGTCCGGCGAACCCAACTGGCACCGTTATTGAGCAAACTGAACTGGTTAAAATGGCGCAGTTTCTCGCCAAGCAAAATGCCTATTTATTGGTCGATGAAATCTATCAAGGCTTGGTTTACCAGCGTCCTGCCGAATCGATTTTGGCGCACCCCAACTTGCCTGACAATGTGTTGGTGATTAATTCTTTTTCTAAATTTTTTGGCATGACAGGCTGGCGTTTGGGTTGGTTGGTGGCGCCGTTGGCTTTAATGCCCATTTTAGACCGACTGGGACAAAACCTCTTTTTAGCCGCACCAACGCTGTCGCAATATGGTGCTTTGCGCGTGTTAGAGCCAGATGCCTTGGCGCAACTGGAAGAGCGTCGTCAAGCTTTTGAAATGCGCCGTAACGCTTTATTAAACGCCATGCAACAAGCCGGCTGGCAAGTCAGCGTTCAACCGCAAGGCGCATTTTATGTGTACTGGGATGTGTCAAATTTAACGGATAATGCCGAGCAACTGGCGTTGGATATTTTACATCACGCCAAAGTGGCGGTGACCCCGGGGAAAGATTTTGGAGAATTTAAAGCCAAACACCATATACGATTGGCCTATACCACCTCACCCGAGCGTTTAACCGAGGCGGTCAAAAGAATCACGGACTATTTAGCCACTCGATAACAAAGCATTTCTAACTAAATTAATCTGCGCACTGGATATCATTAACTCTGCTTGCGCTTCATTAAATTCATTTTGGGCTTGCTCAGTAATGTAAGCTCCATAAGCAACCTCATTCACAATAAAATTAGCCAAGGTCATCATTGCCACCATACTGCGCAATTTATCATTTTGTAAGCTACTCAAGGGGGAATGGTGTTTCATAATAATATTGAGCAAATTAACGGGTAACTTCCACTTTTGCCCGAGCAAAATTCCGACAAACATATGATTTGAACCATAGAGCTCTTGCTCTCTTTCAACACCTTGCTGGGCATTGGTATTGAGCTTGGAAAAAACCTTTAGATAATTATTTGGGTCTTTGGTTGCCAACATTAAACAACCGCCATTATGAAACAGGCCAGCCAAGTACGCCTCATCACGAGACACATCATGAACCACTTCCGACAGTTCGGCACAACAATAAGCAACATCTTTAGAATGCTCAATAATATCGACCACCGGTGGTGTCTTAGATAAATTTTGTAAACAAGCCGACAACACCAAGTTTTTAAGATTGTTTGACCCCAACGTATCCACCGCTTTGCGAATGGAGTTTATGGGGGTTTTAGCCTTCATGGCGGGAGAGTTAACAATGCGCAACACTTCACCACTGAGTTTGGTGTTACTTTCAATGATTTCAGTGATGTGTTGATTATTGGGAAAACGCGATCCAAGAGCTTGATCCAGTTCCATAATTTCTTTAGGTAAATCCGGAATTTTTACACCTTGAATGGCTTTTAGAGCTGCTCGTAATTTTTCTTGCATAAAGTTTTCCGCGCTGATTTGAACTTTTCGAACCATTTTGCACAAAGCCTAAAAAATAACAACAAAAAAATACTGATAATTACTGACAATAACTTTTATAACCCCATTAAAATCCTAAAAGGGTAAAACCAAATCTGGCTTAATTAATAAAATCTTGTACCTAAATCTTGCCTTAATACGCTCTAAGGCCTCTAAATTATCTGCTTCAAACCTTAGGGTAATTACCGGTGAGGTATTAGACGGGCGCACTAAACCCCAGCCATCCACATAATCCACCCGAATGCCATCCAACGCAAAAATTTTGCCATCTTGAAAAGGGGCTAAGGCCCTAAAGGCTTCCATAAATTGATAATGTTCGCCTTCTTCAAAGGCAATTTCTAACTCTGGGGTATTAAAGGCATTGGGCAGGCTGGCAAATAGCTCGGCTGCACTCAGCGGTTGTTTGGCCAAAATCTCGCACATGCGCGCAGCGGTATAAATACCATCATCAAACCCAAACCAACGCTCTTGCCAAAAAATATGCCCCGACACTTCACCGCCCAAGGCGGCACCAGTTTCACGCATTTTGGCTTTCATAAACGAATGTCCGGTTTTCCACATGGTGGCTTTGCCGCCGGCGGCCTCGACTTCTTTAGCCAGTAGAGAGGAGCACTTAATATCATAAATTATTTCAGCACCCGGCTGACGACTGAGTACATCTTTAGCATAGAGCATCATTTGGCGATCGGCATAGAGCGACTGCCCTAAATTATCTACCACGCCACAGCGGTCGCCATCGCCATCAAAAGCAATGCCCAAATCGGCTTGCTGGGTTTTGACCGCAGCAATCAAGTCCAATAAATTTTTTTGTTTGGCTGGGTCAGGATGATGATTGGGAAAACGACCATCAATCTCACAAAACAACTCAATCACTTCACAACCAATCGCACGCAATACCGCAGGCCCAGCAATGCCTGCCGCTCCATTGCCCGCATCCACCACCACTTTTAAGGGTCGCGCGATTTGAATGTCACTGGCAATGCGTTGCTGATAGTCTGCAAAAATGTCTAAGGTTTCATATTGGCCATTAGGTTGCAACAGATAGTCATCATTTAAAATGCGCTGTAACAAGGTTTGAATGTAAGCACCATAGAGGGTGACACCTTCTATCACCATTTTAATGCCATTGTCTTGCGGCGGATTGTGCGACCCCGTAATCACCACACAAGAACGCACCTCGGGCAAGGTGGCTGCCGCAAAATACACCATCGGCGTCGGCACCAACCCTAAATCAATCACACGCAAACCGGTTTCCAGCAAGCCTTTTACAATGGCATCACGAAAACGCTCGCCAGACAAACGACCATCTCGCCCCAAGGCAATCGCTTTACCACCGGCTTTAACCACCTCTGACCCCAAGGCTTTGCCCACACAATAAACCGTTTGTTCAGTGAGCGAACTATCCACCTTGCCGCGGATGTCGTACATTTTAAAAATGGATGAATTAACGTCTGTCATGCGGTTCTCTTAAAGTCCAGGGGCTTTCCACAAAGACTCGGTCAGCCCTCGTTTGACCAAATTGAGTTGCTCTACATAAACCGCCTGCCAACGCTCGGCAATTTGCGCATACAGCGCAGTGTTTGCAAGATTGGGCGCATAGGTTTTCTCCCAGCGCACCAGGGTTTTAGCCGCCTGAGGTAAAGACTCATAAATACCCACACCCACGCCAGCTGCCATGGCGGCACCTAAGGCGGTGGCTTCTTTAACCTCGGGAATTTGAATGGTTTTACCGGTGACATCGGCCAAAATCTGAGGCCATAATTGACCTTTACTTGCCCCACCCGCAAACACCAAGGTGTCGCTTGAAACCCCAGAAAACGCTTCAATCGCTTGCAGATTCAATGCCGACACAATACAGGCGTTTTCTTGCAAGGCACGAAACATCGACGCTTTGTTATATTTGCTGGCATCCAGCCCCAAATTAATAAACGACGGACTGGCGTGCATCCAATGGCCATAATGCATGGCATCTGAAAAAATTGGCAAAATCCCATAAGACCCCACCGGCACTTGCGCCGCTTGTTGCTCCATCAAGGTATAGGTATCCACACCCTGCGCGGCGGCTTGGTGTTTTTCTAACTCACAAAACGCATCTCTAAACCAGCGCATCACCAGTCCACTGAAAAAAGTAATGCCCTCGGCCTGCGACATACCGAGTACCACATGCGGATTCACCCGAATACTCATGTCTTTAGGCGGTGGTGTGTCTGCAGGAATATTCACCACCTGCTGCCAAAAAGTGCCGCCCAAAATCGCCGACTGACCCAATTCTACAATGCCCAGACCTGCCGAACCCAACTGTACATCACCCCCGCCAGCAATCACGGGTGTGCCGGCTGTAAGCCCAGTGGCCTCAGCAGCCGCTTGGCTCACCACGCCAACCGGCGTACCGGTTTCAATCGTGCTTGGAAAAATCGACTCAGAAATGCCTAAATCCGCACAAATTTTGACCAGGCCTGGTGAAAATTGGCGACTTTTAAGGTCAAAAATGCCCGCAGTTCCGGCGTTAGAAGGCTCGGTAATGATTTCACCCGAGAGTTCGGTGAGCACCCAATCACTGATCATATTAATATGACGCACGTGTGCAAAGCGTTCGGGATGATGTTGTTGCAACCACAACAAGCGCGGCAAAGCGCCTAACGCAAAGGTTTGGCCAGATGCGGCATAAAACTCTGCTTCAAGTTCGGGATAAGTGTGATGCAACCATTTCACTTGTTCACCCGCACGGGCATCCACATTGGCGACTGCCCAAATAGGTTGCTTTTGCGCGTTATAAAGCACAATGCCTTCGCGCATGGAGGTGGAAGAAATGGCTTTGATTTGTTCCGGTTGAATATTGGCCTGTTGGATAGCCGTTTTAATACAACGACACAATAATGGCCAATTGGCAGCGCAATCAAACGCCATGGAATTGGGCACATTCGGTTCACTGATATGAGTCCATTCCTCTTGACCCACGCCAAGTTGATGACCCGCCGTATCAAAAATCACCGCACGACCAGAGCCAGTGCCCGCATCTAAGGCCAATAAAACATCTTGCATCGTTGCTCCTTGATATCTAAAGTTTAGCCGTTCGGTTGGCGAAAACCCTTAGCTACAAAAATCAGAAGGCTAAAGCCTTCGCCCCATTAAGTTTTTAAAACACCTCGGGGCGCAGGCTTTAGCCTGCTTTCATTCGCCCTTTAAATTAATTTCACTCTGACCCCAATTACTTTCAATTACTTTTGGCGAAACAAAAAAGTGACACAGTTGGCGTAGATCCTTTGGTTCCAAAAATGAGAAGGCTAAAGCCTTCGCCCCATTAAGTTTTCAAACTCCTCGGGGCGCAGGCTTTAGCCTGCTTTCATTCGCCCTTTAAATTAATTTTACTTTGACACCAATTACTTATCTCAAGCCTTCTTCAGCTTCGCTTGTTCTAATTCCCAATATTCCATCTCAAACAACTCGCACGCAGACAAGGGTTTGTATCCGCCAAAGGCTTGGGCGCGTAGTACGGCTTCAAAGGTATGGTCATTGATGTCTTGGATAATTTGCACTTCTTTTTCAGACTTACCAAATGCAATCGAGCCAACATCTTTAATCACCGCATAATTCGGCGCCACATTTAAACAGGTTTCGTTTTTTGCGTATTTTTTAAAGTAGGCTTTGTATTGCTTAACATAAGCCGCTAATTCTTCGCGTATAAACTCGAGTCGTCCAGATAAAATCAGGGGTTTTTGTTTGGTGCGAATAATGTGATCTGGGGTGAGTACGCTGATTTGGTGAATCACTTCATCGGGTTGTGCCGCAAAAATTTGCGATACTTTCGATTCGTTTAAGGCGCCCATAATGTCTTCGGGGGCATCGGGGTATTTGAGTTCGGCAACGGCTTCAAACAATTCGTAAAAAAAGTCTTCTGAAATGCCTTGTTCGTCTTCCAAAACAGGCAAGCTGCTGTTTTTGCGTAAATAATCTTCGGCTTTGCCGGCCAATTCAATCATTTTGTCATAGGCGGCTTTGCCTGTGTCGGCAAAGGTAAACAAACCGTGATGCTCAAGCACCATGCCTTCAACTTTTGACCAATCCAAATCTTTGGTTTGCTCATACACCGCTTTGGCTAAAATAAATCCTGGCATCACATAGGGCACAAACACCACTTTGTCGCCGTAAAGTTTGCGCAACAGCTCGCCGCCTTTTGGGGTATTGCTTAAGGTGACTAGCGCATCTGCATGGGTGTGATCTACAAATTTAAACGGAATAATGGCATGCAAAATGGCCTCAACCGACGGATTGGGGGCTGACGCATCAATCATTGCTTCTCTTTGTTGGGCAACCATGTCAGTATCGCTCATGCTGTCGAGCTGTGCCATCGCCATTAAGGCCGACATTTTGACCGGCGCAAAACCCGCAGGTTCAATGGTTTCTAAATCCCAGCCAGAACCTTTGACATACAAAATGTCTTCGCCATTTACCGTGGATTTAACCGAGGTATTACCGCCGCCGTGCATGACCAAATTCATGTCTTTGCCCAATAAACGCGAGGTGTAAACCCGCATCTCTAAATCATTTTGAATACTGGTTGCTTCGCTGTCTTTCCAAAAGTTTTTCACTTAAACGCCCTCTTTCACAAACGGCTGACCGGGTTCCCAGTCGATATAAACCGAATCTTTTTCTTCTAGATGCGGGGCTTTAATAAAGACTGCCTTAAATGGCACATCACCTTCATTGCGGAAATAATGCGCCTCATTTGGATCACAACGCAAATACACGCCTGGCGTAATCACCACGCGCTCGCCATCCACATATACCGCACATTCGCCTTCAAGCCCTAAAAAAGATTCTTCTTGAATGGTGTGTTTGTGGCAAGGGTGATGTTCACCGGGTGTAATCACCACCACGCCTAAATCGACATTTGGGCCCAAAGTTAAGTATTTTGGACCATGCGTGCCAAAACGGTATTCGTGTTCATTTTCGTGAGTCATGTACATAAATAAAAATCCTTTATTTCTTAAATTGGTTCACTAGGAAAATCGCTGCGTAATAGATTGTGGATTTTGTCGTGTGTCTAAAATCGCGTCCACCAAAACCAAATCTTGTTCAACTCGATAATAAATGGCATAGGGAAAACGCCGAGCAATCATGACAAAATACCCCAATTTTGTAACCTGATGCACACCCGCTTTTATCACTAATGAATCAATATCTGCTTTTAGACTATCTAAAAAGTAATAACCTAGTTTTATTTGTTGATGCTCATAAAACGCAAAGCCCTTTTCTAAGTCTTGTTCAGCACGAAGCGACAAACGAATGTGCTTCATAATTTTTCTAGCCTTGCCTTAACCTCTGTCCAATCTGAATACTCAGCTTTATCTTCCTGAGCGGCCAGTAGCCTCTCTTTTAAAACATCTTCATGCCAATCAGGCAATATGGATGTTTCTGTTTTATTTGCTTTCTTAATGTCATTGGCACTTTGCACCAAATCATCCCAAAGTGCTTCCATCGTCATAATTTTTTCTTCAAAGGTCATGTTTTTAATATCTAAAGTGACTGCCATCTGCCTGCTCCATTATTCCTTAATGTGTTCCAGTATGCCCAAATCCGCCTTGTCCACGCGCCGTTGCTTCGCCAAAATCATCCACCTGTTCAAACAGGGGTTGTAGCACGGGGACGATGACCATCTGAGCAATTCGCTCCCCCACTTGAATGGTGTAAGGCGTATCGCCACGATTCCAGCAAGACACCATTAATGGCCCTTGATAATCTGAATCAATTAAGCCCACCAAGTTCCCCAAAACAATGCCATGCTTATGTCCCAAGCCCGAGCGCGGCAGTAACATTGCCGCATACCCTGGGTCATTCAAATGCACCGCCATGCCGGTTGGAATCATCACCACTTGCCCGGGTTGCAACTCTAGGGGCGCATTAATACAAGCGCGTAAATCCAAGCCTGCAGAGCCCGCAGTGCCATAATGTGGCATTTCAATTTCGTTGCCCAAACGGCTGTCTAAAATTTTGTATTGCACTTTCAGCGTCATTGTTAAACCACCCTAATTCTATTAATTTCCCAATTTTAACGATTTCAGTTCGTTAATTGGCAGTTTTATTTTGTTATTTTGCAACAAAATTGCCTCAATTAAATCAACAAGCTCAGCATAACGAGCTAGAATATCCTTAATAAAATGAATAGGTTGATTCAAGCGTTTCTATGAAAATCAAAAACCAACTCCTCTTAGCTTTGGGCGGTGTCTTCCTAGTTTTTATGCTAGGTGTCTGGTATTACGCCAATCTGGCCACGCAATCACTGAACGAATACTGGGCGCAACGCCTGATTGAAAAACAGTTATTTTTTGATAAAAACCGTACGCTTCAACCCATTCTGCAAGAAACCGCACTTGCCAAGCAAATGGCGCAAGAACCTGCCCTGCTGGCCATGGCATTAGATGATAACGACTTAGCTGCCCGAGAAGCCGGCCTAGCCGTTTTAGAAAATTACCGTTTAAAATTTCAAGACCACAGCTTTTTCGCCGCCTTTCGTAAAACCCAACACTATTTTTACAATGATGCGGATAACAGCCGCCAAAATAATCCCTTAGCCTACACGCTCAACCCCCAGACTGCTGACGACCAATGGTTTTTCCGCGCCATACAACTGACCGACCGTCCGTATCAAATTAATGTCAACAAAGACACTGTTCTGGGCACCACTAAGGTTTGGATAAACCTCCTGCTCAAACACCAAGGTGAAGTCGTTGGCATTATTGGCACTGGACTGGGACTAGATTCGTTTTTAAAACAAAGTGTCGACATTAGCCAACCAGGCATACGCAATCTGTTTATAGATGAAAATCTCAATATTCAATTAGACAGAGATGAAAGACGCATCAATTTAGCCAGTTTTATTAAGCCACCCTCAGAACAAGAAAACTTAAGTTTTCTACTCAGCCATCCAGAAGACCTTAACACCATTAAAACCTTTGCCAAACAATTAAAGTCTGCTAACAGTGTTGAACAAATCAAAACCTTCTGGAGCCACGATGACGGTAATCAGCGCCTGATTGGGATCACTTATTTACCTGAAATCGGCTGGTTTAACATCACGCTGTTTGAACCCGATGAGCTGGTTTTTATAGACCCATTATTTATTGTGTCCACGCTGTCTGGACTGATTTTGCTGATTTTGTTTATCTTATTCCGCGTGAATCATGCACTGTTTATCCAACCGCTGGTGCAACTCACCCAGTCCGTTCAACAATTTCGGGTTGACCCGCACCAATTGCCCAATACTTCTGTACGGGGTTATTCTCAAGAAATGGACACCCTTTCTACTGAGTTTAAAAGCCTGATTGAACAAGTTAAATATACCCAAGAAACGCTTGAACAAAGAATTCAAGAACGCACACTTGCCTTGCAAGAAAATGAAACCAAGCTCAATACCATCCTAAACATCATTCCGGCGTTTGTTTTTATCAAAGACCCAGCAATGCGCTTTACCTATGTGAACAAGGCGGTTCAAAATTTATTTAAAACCCCGCTGCGGGATATTATTGGTAAAACTGATCACAGTTTTTTCAATGAAGATTTTGCCAATTCCGCCGAAATTGAGGACCGCAAAGTCTTTGAAAAAGGTGAAGAGTCGCATAGAGAAGAATCTGTTCTAAACGATGCTGGAGAAGTGGTTAAAGTCCTTCATACCGTTAAAATTCCTCTAAAACATGAAAACGGCAGTGTATACGCCCTTTGCGGCATCGCCTGGGATATTACCCAACAAAAACAATCAGAATTAGCCACTAAGCAACTCGCTCTTTACGACAGCTTAACCCAGCTACCCAACCGCCGTTTACTGATGGAGCGTTTACAACAAGAGCAAACCCTTGGGCAACGCAAAAAAACTTATGCCGCTTTGCTATTTTTGGATTTAGACAACTTTAAACCTTTAAATGACAACTATGGGCACGACATTGGCGATCAACTCTTATTACAAACCGCCCAGCGCCTAACGCAAGCCGTTCGGGAAACCGACACAGTCGCTCGCTTTGGGGGTGACGAGTTTATTATTATATTGTCTGAACTCAGCACCGATTACAGCGAAGCCATGGCTTCAACCCAAAAAATTGTCGATAAAATTCTCTGGCAATTAGCCGAGCCTTATGATCTAACGCTTGCCCAATCTGGCTTGCAACACCAATGCACCCTCAGCATTGGCATCACACTGTTCAAAGGCCAAGGCTTTAACCCACAACAAATCATTCAACACGCGGATCAAGCGATGTATTTAGCCAAAAAACAGGGCAGAAACCGATCTCACCTATCTCCCTTTTCTGCCACCTCTTAAGCAATCGAACAAATCGAATATTGCAATAAAGTCTTAAAACTTCAATTCAACCTCTAAAACCATCATTTGATGGTTTTTATTGCCTGTCTAAGCTTTTCTCAAAACCTTTTATACACCCCTTAAATTTCTATACATTCATTTATTTCAGCCATTTACACAAAATAAACGAACGATACCACCTTTATTAATCAATTGAACTTATCAACTTTTTTATGTACAATAAGAACCAAAAGAACTTAACGGCCAAAAAAATGAAAATATCGTATCGCACAACCATCACGCTGATTTTACTGACCTACGGTCTTATATTTATTGGACTGTTTTATGCCAATAAAGAATTCAAATCAGACCTGAATGTTTACAATGTGTCGCAACAACACTACGAATCTAAATGGCAAGAACGCCAAGAGATGCTTAATCGCTATCTCAATTCATTTGCGCCTGTTTTAAAAGCCTTAGAAAACAATCACGATTTTTCGCGTTTTGTCAGTCAAAATGACAACCTTGATGAAATGACCAATCTATTTAAAACCATTAAAGACGCCTTTAGCTGTGTTCTAAAAGCGCGTTATGTGGATGCGTCTGGGCAAGAAGTCATTCACATAGAAGGTGCCGCGAATGACGATGAACTGATTTCGCAAATACCCACTCGAGAACTACTCCCCAAAGAAATGAGCAATATCGCTGATACGCCCTATTTTCAGCAATTTAAAGCCTTGCCGCCCAAACAAATCAGCATTTCCGATTTTGAAATCACCGAATTGCATACAAACAATAGCGCATCCACCCATCGCGTTTTATTGCACTTTGGTATGCCGGTCTATCAAAAAGGCGAATTTAAAGGGGTTGTGATTTTATCGGTTTGCCTTAAAAACTTTTTTACCCTATTTAATAACACCACGCTATACAACTTGTATTTGCTGGACAAAAACAACAACTCCATCATGCAAACTTCTTTAAATGAAGGTGACTTGAACCCTATCATTCCAGTTTCGCAACACTTCACCACAGACGAGTTGCAAAATATTTTGCATAACGACCGTTATTTTGGCGGGCATTTTTATAGCGCATCCTACCAACATCCAAACTCACCCTATGAGTACAAGATTATTTTGGATGCAAAATATCAAACCATGGCAGAAGAAGGCAGTTTTACCACCAATATCATGCTGGGCATTATGCTGTTAACCCTAATGCTAACCTTGCCTTTGGCCTTACGCCTGGCCAAAGAACCAGAAAGACTACTGTTTGAACTAGACGAAAAAGCCCACACCGATGAGTTAACTCAGTTACCTAATCGTAATACGCTGATTGAACACTTAGTTGCCAATCCCAAACAAAACATTCTCATCATCTCGATTGATGGCTTTTACGAAGTGACCAACCTCTATGGCTACAAGGTTGGCGACGAATTATTGAAAAAATTTGCAGAATTACTCACAAACCTCAATATGCAAAATGAGATAAAGCCCTTCCATTTAAAATCACATTACTATGCCCTAGCGTTTGAGTGTAAACACCCGCATTTGATTGAAGAAAAAATGATGCTATTGCACACCACCATCGAAAACAGCTCGGTGATTTTATCGAATGGACTCGAGTTAAATATATCGGCAACACTTGGTATTGGCAGCTTAACGGATGAAGTCAGAAGCCCCACAGAAACTCTTTTAGAAGCCGAAATGGCATTAGAGCAGGCTCGCAAACTGCGTTATCCCTATTTGATTTTGTCGAATGAAAAAGCCGCCATTCAAAGAGAATATCAGACCAAAATCGCCATGATTAGTTTGGTTAGGGAATCGGTTATCCAAAGAAAAGTCATTGCACACTATCAGCCCATTTATAACAACCAAACTGGGGCTATTGAAAAATATGAGGCATTGATGCGACTGGACTGCCCGGGTCACGGCCTGTGCTATCCAAATGATTTTATGGAGATTGCCAAAACCACCAAGCACTACCCAAAAATGACACAGCAGATGATTAAGCAAGTCACGCAAAAATTAGCCAGCTTGCCTAATCACATCAAAATTTCTATTAATTTTAGCCTGCTCGACATCAGCCACACGGAAGTCGTTAATACCCTGATCAGCGAAGTCACTCGCCACAAGGTTGCTCAACAGCTTATTGTAGAACTGGTGGAAACCGAGGACTATTCCAATTTTGAAGAAATACTCAGTTTAGCCAAACTGCTGCAAGATATTGGATGTGAAATGGCGATTGATGATTTTGGATCGGGTTACGCCAATTTCCAAAACATTATTAAACTGCGCCCCTATTTAAGCTACCTAAAAATTGATGGTTCTATCATTCGTTATTTAGAACAAGATGAAACCCACCAACAAATGGTGAAAAGCATTATCAGCTTTGCAGAAAGCACACAACTTAAAACGATTGCAGAATTTGTACACGATAAAGCCACCTTTAAACGCGTCATTGATATGGGCATAGATTTTTCACAAGGGTATTTCATCAGCCAACCTAATCCAGACACTTTAAGTGCAGAAGAGATTCTTAAACTTCCCTTGAGTTAGAGACTCATAGATACTTAATGCCACATAAAAAAACTACCCAAAAACTTAAGGGTAGTTTTTTATGAAACCTCATTAAAAACCTTTATACACACAATAATTTTCTGATTATACAAGTACTTTTTTACCCCCTAGAATAATCAACTTATTTTAATTACCCTCCAACAACCAGGAAAACCCATGTCAAACACTGCAGAAACCACCTTACGCTTTATTGCCAATGTGAATGCCAACTGGGAAATCGATTTTGTCAACGAAGACTACCTCAACTGGCTCGGATACCACGAAAACGAATTACTCGGCAACCAAACAGATATCATTCGCGCGCCCAACAGCCCAACCTCCCTCATGGAAATGATTCGTTTTAGAAGCAGTATTGGCAAAACCGTCAGCACCCCCTTAAAAGAAAAACGGCGAAACCTATTGGGTGGATATGCGCGTACAGCCCAAAATGATTGGCGGCAAATTTAACGGCTACACCTCGGTTAAACGCCTAATCACCGACCCACAAAGAATTGCCCAACTTGAAGCCACCTATCAAGACTTGCACTCGGGCAAAACCATTTTGGTTCACGGACAATACATCAATGCCCTAAGCTATCGCATTAAGCATTTTTTAGGGATTACCCATTTTTCGCTCACCACCAAAACAACCCTCTCCATGTTGGCTGTTGTCATCCTGATACTCGGTGGCGCGCTGATTAACGAGCGCGCTCAAGAAACTAAAATTTATCAAACCTCAGTCACTCAAGAATCTGAAAAACTCAACACCGCCATCCAAACTTACTTTGAGAAAAAACTCGACATAGGCGAATCCGCACTGGCAGGGATTACCAACTCGCCCAGTTTTTGGATGAGCTTTAACGATCGTGATTTAGGCATGCTTGATGGGCAAATGAAAGGCTTAACCGCCTATTTTGCCAAACACAGTAAAAACAAAAATGTACGCATCCAACTGATTGATGAAAAAGGCGTTGCTTTTTACCGCAACTGGGTTGAAAACCAAGTAGAAGACGATGTTTCTTGGCGTGATGATGTGCAAGAACAATCTAAAAACCCACAAGTACGTCGCGCCTATTCTTTAGGACGACTCGGCTTCACTCTCAAAAATCACATACCCGTTTACAACTTAGATAAAGAATACACCGGCTCGGTGACTTTGGTGCAAGGCCTGGCTTCTATTCATAAAGATTTATTAGCTGAGGGCATTACCCTTCTTGCAATCATGGACACCTCAGTCCTCAATCAAAACCAACAAAAAGTGAAAACCAATCCTGCGGTATTTAGCGATGAACGCTTTGTGCTGTCTTCTAAAAAGCATTTTGAATCCGAACAAACCCAGCAGCTACTTGCCTACCTAAAAGACAAATCCAGCGATGCCTTGTTAAAAAATGGCATTATGGTGGATAAACAATTTTTCAGTGTGTCCTCGCCCATTAAAGACTCGCAAGGTAATACCTATGGCTATCTAGTCGCTGCCGAACCTGCGGCACAATTTAATGAATTCCTAGCCGACCAAGTCAGCATTGCCCAAACGGTTTTTATTGGTATTCTTATTACCGCCCTGCTGCTGAGTATCATCGCCATCAGCATTATGGTGGTCTTGGTGATTCGCCCGCTTAAACACGCACAAGAAACCATGAGTAATGCGGTCAAAGAACAAGACCTGTTTGTCCGCCTACCCTCACTAGGAAGAGATGAAATCGCTCAAATGGCCAAAGCCTACAACGACCAAGCCATGTTGTCACAAGTGGTCATCTCAGAAACCAATACCGCGCTCGAAGAAATTTTGCACGGTCGTCTAAATCACACCATCGACTTTGAGTTTAAGTCTGACAATGAACTACTCAAAACCCGCCTCAATAAAACCTCTCAAGGATTACAAAGCACCTTTGAGTTAATCGGCCAAGTCATGAATGACCTTAATCAAGGTAATTTCAGCGCCAAACACACTCATCAACTGCCCGGGGCTTACGCCACGGTGGTTAACGACTGCACCACCGCTATGCATTCGCTTAACACCATTTTCAGCGAAATTTCGACCATTATGAATCATGCCGCGCGCGGTCAATTCACCCAACACATCACCGGCAAAGCCAATGGCGATGTTGAAGCGCTTAAAAGCACCATCAATGCCACGCTCAACCAACTGGAAGCTGGATTTGCCGATGTCATCAGCGCCGCCAATCGTTTGGCAGAAGGTGATTTAACCCACCCAATTACCAATTCCTATGAATACCGACTCGACGAAGCCAAACAAGCCATCAACCAGTCGATGACTGGGCTAAGTCAAACCTTGCAAGAAATTTCTAACATTGCTATTCAATTGCAAAACGATGTGGCATCGGTCAATGAAGGCACGCAAAATCTCAATGACCGCACTCAACAACAGGCAGCCTCTTTAGAACAAACCGCCTCAGCCATGGAGCAAACCTCTGCGCAAACCCGTAGCAATTTGCAAAACACCCAGTTGGTTAACGAAATCTCGCAAAAACAAGCGCAACTGTTACTCGAAGCCAATGACAAAATGCTACACACCAAAACCTCTATGGGCAATATTCGTGCGGCATCCGATAAAATTCGTGACATCACCAGCCTGATTGATTCAATCGCCTTCCAAACCAATCTCTTAGCGCTTAACGCCGCCGTTGAAGCCGCCCGAGCGGGCGAACATGGCCGCGGCTTTGCCGTGGTGGCCTCTGAGGTGCGCAACCTGGCAGGTAAATCTGCCGATGCCGCCAAAGAAATCAGTCATCTGGTTGAACAAACCGCGCAAGCCATTAATATTGGGGTTACTCAAGTGGATACCGTGGCCGAGGCGCTAGACACCATTACCCAGGAAACCGACAAGGTTCGTAATCTGGTAGAAGAAGTGACTCAAGCATCACAAGAACAATCCACCGGTATCGATGAAATCAATAAAGCCATTGGCAATATTGACGCCACTACCCAACAAAACGCCGCCTTGGTTGAAGAAACCTCTGCCACCGCAGACTCTATGGCGCAATCGTCACAAGAACTTCGCCAATCCGTACAGCGTTTTCAAATCGCAGGGCAAAACACACGCTTAAAATAGCCTGAGCCTAGTTTGCTTTTTTACTGCAAAAAGCCGCTAAATTTAACCAGGCCTGGTTAAATTTAGCGCTTTTTAAGGCTTTTTCCAAGCCAAATCCTGACTAAATTCGCCACCACCTTCACCACCTACTGTATAGTATTTGTTTTACTTTAATGAAGTCACTATCATGAATCGTCAAAAGAAAATTTCCCAAATTATCAAACGCCGCCTAAAACAACATCGTGCCAAAACGGCTGCGCCTAATCCCAATAAAGAACGCTATATTTCCAAAGCCGAGCGTGCTCAAATGCAAGCCGAACAAGCGGCCATAGAAACCACAGAGCCATCAGAGCCAACCACGCCACAACCGAGTGAAAACCCATGATTAAACTCACAGAATACAGTCATGGCGCTGGCTGCGGCTGTAAAATATCGCCCAAAATTTTAGACAGCATTTTGCAAACTCAAATGACGGTGGCACCGCATCCCATGTTATTGGTTGGCAACAGCACCAAAGACGATGCCGCCGCTTATGATTTGGGCAATGGCACCTCGGTGCTCAGCACCACCGATTTTTTCATGCCGATTGTTGACGACCCTTACACCTTTGGACGCATTGCGGCGACCAATGCCATCAGCGACATCTACGCCATGGGCGGCAACCCGCTCATGGCGATTGCCATCTTTGGCTGGCCGATTGACAAACTGCCGCCAGAAATTGGTCAACAAGTCATCGAAGGCGGACGCGCCACCTGCGAAGCCGCCGGCATTCCTTTGGCGGGCGGCCACTCAATTGATGCGCCAGAACCGATTTTCGGCTTGGCGGTCACGGGCCTGGTTAACAACCAACACCTCAAACGCAACGCCTCCGCCGAGGCAGGCTGCGAACTTTTTCTCACCAAGCCCTTAGGCATTGGCATACTCACCACAGCGCAAAAACAAAAGAAAATTCAACCCGAACATCTGGATATGGCGATTGATGCCATGACCACTTTAAATAAAGTAGGCGCAGAATTTGCCAAACTAGACGGCGTAACAGCCCTAACCGATGTCACCGGCTTCGGTCTATTGGGCCACCTGCTGGAAATTTGCGAAGGCAGCCAAATACAAGCACAAATCCATTTTGATAAAGTCCCAGTTTTGCCGCACGTTTTAGACTATCTTGCACAAGGCTGCACGCCGGGTGGCACAGGGCGCAACTTTGAAAGCTATGGTCACAAGGTGGGTATGCACAATGCCACGCCCATGAGCCATGAACACAAAATGATTTTGTGTGACCCGCAAACGTCCGGCGGACTTTTGGCAGCCGTCAAGCCCGAAGCCATTGCTGAATTTAAAGCCATCGCGCTGGCCGCGGGGCTCAGCTTAGAATCGATTGGCCAAACGCTTCCAGCACAAACGCAACGCCATTGGGTTGAGATTATTGAATGACAAAACTCACTGAATTCACCCACGAGCTTCCTCAAACAGATGACTTTAGGCGCATTGTTTTTGAACAAACGCCGCTGATTGATGTGCGAGCGCCCATTGAATTCAAGCAAGGCGCGTTTCCAAGCGCCATCAATTTGCCTTTAATGACCGATGACGAACGCCAAAAAATAGGTCTATGCTATAAACAGCAAGGTAATGCGGCAGCAGTCAAACTGGGCCATCAACTGGTCAATGAAGCGACACGCGCACCCAGAGTGCAAAGCTGGCTAGACTTCAAACAACACCATCCCGATGCCCTACTCTATTGCTTTAGAGGCGGCATGCGCTCTAAAATTTCGCAACAATGGATGGCTGATGCCGGACAAGACATCATCCGTTTAAAAGGTGGCTATAAAGCCTTTCGCCGTTTTTTGATTGATTTTCTAGACCAAGCGCCAGAATTGTTGTCACAACAAAACATTCAACCTTGGGTTTTAGCTGGTCGCACCGGTTCTGGCAAAACGCTGGTCATTCAAAAACTGCACAATGCCCTAGACCTTGAAGGCCTTGCCAATCATCGTGGTTCAGCCTTTGGTCGCCATGCGTCACCGCAACCCACCCAAATCAACTTTGAAAACCAACTGTCTATGGCACTGATGCGTTTAATCGACAACCCAGAAAAACCCATTCAAAATATCGTCGTTGAAGACGAAGGCCGAAATATCGGCTCGGTTGACATCCCCAAACCCTTATTTGAGAAACTCAAATCTCATGCGCGCGTTATTTTAGACACGCCCCTAAGCGAGCGCCTTGCGATTACATTTGACGAATATGTGATACAAGCACAGCAGGAATACCCAACTTTGACTCGCTGGGAAAACTTTATGCGAGATGCTTTGCTACGCATTCAAAAGCGACTGGGAGGCGAACGCTATCATCGCGTTTTACATCAATTTAACGAAGCCCAATACTTACAGCACCAAACGGGAAATATCGAATTTCATCAAAAATGGATCAAAATCCTATTGGTGGAATACTACGACCCCATGTACGACTATCAACTGCAAAAAAATCAATTGCCCATTGCGTTCAAAGGCAACGCCGAAGAAGTCTTGGCATTTTTCGCTTCTCAAGCAGAGTGAAAACGCTTGGGCAAAAATTCCAAGAAGGCTAAAGCCTTCGCCCCTATGGAAATTGCCATCTTTGGGTCTTTGGGGCGCAGGCTTTAGCCTGCTTTCAACTTAAATCAAAAATTTTACAACTCATTTATTAAGGTCGCTTTTGCAATTTGTATTTCTAAATGACACTGTTTAATCGCGCCCTTGTTACTTTTTGGCTCGCCCAAAAAGTAACCAAAAAATCGACCCTCTCATCATTTCTATGCCCCTAAAACTCAGGACTGGAAAGTGGCGAACTCGCTACGCTCAAACAGCGCCACTTTTTCTCCAGTCCTTTCGTTAAGGGGCATCACGAAATGATTCAAAGGGGAGCTTTAGGCATTCTGACAGAGCCGTTTGTTCTTTCAGAAGAAAACCTTTATCCCCCTTGAAGACAATTCGTAAGACCTCTTAGTGAAGGCGACAGATAAACAGCTGCGCATGTTTGAGCGTAGCGAGTTCGCAGCTGTCTGGCGACAAGCTTAGAGGGCTAGAATTGACTGATCGCCTTTTTTGGTTACTTTTTTGGCGAAGCAAAAAAGTTACATGGGCGCTAGGCACAAAACATAATTTAGAAATACAAACCCCAAAAGCGACCTTAAAACTAAAATCTCAAACAGGGGCAAAAATCCAGGAAGGCTAAAGCCTTCGCCCCTAAATTTCAAAACAGAATAATCGGGGCGCAGGCTTTAGCCTGCTTTCATTTCAAATCAAAAACTCACCCCTAAGACAACACTAATAAAGCACGTAGCTTTTTCTGTCCAAACCTAGCCATTTCTGTGAATTGTTTTTTGCTGATGGGAATTTGTTGAAAATCGGTTTGGGTTAAATGCGGATGATCGTCTTGATCTGGGTCATTAATATACACAAACCCCTCATCTGATGCCGCAAGATACACCCAATGCGGTGCTTTATTGCGATTGAGGCGCCAAGTGCTAATCAACGCCAAAATTGGCAAGCCTTGTTGCAAAATACTTTCAAGTTGCTCGGCTTCTAAGGATTGGACACTGACTTCAATATCGGTTTCTGAAATTTGGCGCATAAACTCTTCATGCACCAACTCTATCACTTGTTTTTTTTCGTTATCACGCACACCATCCATAAAAGGCACATCCGGTGTATTAATATACAAATGCACTTTAAGCCCTCTGCGCCATGCGCTCAAGGCCAAGCCATGTGGCGAACAACCACCATGCCCACTGGTCATAAAAATGGTGGTGGCTTCACGCCAAATTTGCAATTCTTCAGCACGATTCATGTCATAACGATGATTGAGGGTTTGAAGTGCCATCATTAAAGACGCTGGCCCGCAGCTAAACTCGGTGGTTTGTTCGTAATAGGGTTTTGGCTGAGCGGTTTTTAAGGCTTGGGTCATGAGTCGCTTTTCCATGCGGAAAGCATCCTGCCCATCCTCATAATATTCCACGATGCGACTGAGTTTTTTGTATCCACTCTTTTCATACAAACTTAAAGCGGCCTGATTAGACACTTTTACTTCTAAGCGCAAATACACACACTGACGCTCAACCACTGCTTGCTCTGCTGTGCGGAGTAATTGTCGAGAAAAACCTTGTCCTTGAAAGTCGGGATGCACGGCAATCGAATAGAGCCTGGCTAAGTTGGTGCCTGAACGATACAACACCAAAGCATAACCTACCAATATTTCAGCTTGAGACAACACCCAAATATCATGCGAACCGGGTTTTAAAAAATTTTGAAAACTGCGGCGCGATAATTTATCACCACTGAAACAACTATTTTCAAGCACCAATAATGCCTTTAAATCATCCGGCTCAGCCTTGCGTAATTGAGAAGCCTTAATCATTGGCTAACATCCCTTTAATGGCTAAGCCGATCATTTGCCGGCTGCGAAACAACACTTGTTGCTGCCAGCTGACTTCTTGAGGATAGAAAAAGTCTTTCATGAGCTGCACGGGTTTGGCATCAATATTTCTAATTTGCCCTTTGGGTAAGGTGTTTTGGTAGATTTGTTCACGCAATAATTCGCTGATGAGTTTATCAACCGGATAGGTGCCATATTCAAGGGTAATAAAACAGCCCCTATCGCCCATAACCTCATACCAATGATAATCCAGCAACCCCAGTTTTGGCGGCGAACAGGACTCGCCCAAATGGGCCGAACAGGCGTTGGCGCCATAGAGTTTTTCAACCCATTTAAAACTCGGCGTGTTGGGCAAATGGTCATTAATGGCTTCGCCATAGCCATAAGGCCCTAGGCCAGTGTGGCAGTCAATCACACAGATTTTTTCGGCCGTTTCAAAAAAGAAGTTTCGGGTGATTTTTTCGAGCACTTGGCGCGACCAACCGGGTGCTTTGCCACCATAAAACAAGCCTTCTGGGTCTTGATATTGGCCTCGCGTAATCTGCTCAACAAAATTATTAAAGGGCACATTACGCCATAGGTCGCTGAAATCTTCAGCGTTTATCCAACGACTGTCGTGCAATAAATTTTGAAAGGATTCGTAATCTTGGTTAGGTGGCAAAGGCGCAGAAAAATCAATGAAATTGCGATTAAGATCAATCCCTTGATGGTCGCCACGGCGCACCCATGCGAAACCCCAAGGGTTCATGGCATGAATCAGAACCACACCCAAAGATGGTTGGCTTTTTAAAACTTCTTGCAAGAGCGGCAAGGCATCGACTTGAATGGCGGAGCCGGTAAACCCCTCAACCCCATGAGTGCCCGCTATGACCACCAACACTTCTTTTGGCAGACGACTTTGCCCCAAAAAAACGCCTTCACAGGCCAGCTTTTCGCCCTTAGGACCGGTGAGCGGATGAACATACTCAAACTTCTCGACCATTAATTTGGGGTCAAATTTCGCCAACGACTGTTGAAATTTTTGGCGTGCCCCAGCATAGTCATTTTGAAAAGCCGTTAAGTCCATCGACGCTTGTAAATTCAACATAAATCACCTCAAACTGCAAAGCTAAATCATACGCTGTCTATTATTAAAAAGGGTTAAAAATAACACTTTTTTCGTTAAAAACAGCGTAAAATTTTGTGACTAAACCTGCAAAATAATGCTCTCACTGTTCAATAACTTTTACATCCCTCAGCCTCCAAAGGAGCTTCCCCGCATGAGCCATTTTTATGTCGTTGTTGAAAAACTCAAAGACTGGCAACCCTATTTTCCAAGCCCCGATGTGATTACATTTGATGACTATTTACATCGCGTACCTGAATCGGCCAAAAAACGCGTTAGAGTCATTAACCTGTGTCGCGACTATCGCTACTTAAAAACGGGCTATTACTGCTCTTTGCTGGCAGAAGCGCGTAATCACCATGTATTGCCATCAGTGGCGACCATTAATAATTTAAAAACCAAATCACTCTCGAGCGTGCAACTAGAAGACACCAGTAAACCCTTATTAAATTTGACGGCAGGCTTACCTGGCGAAATCAAAGTGATTAAAAGCTGGTTTGGCAAAACCTTAGATAAATCCTACGCCAAACTCACGCAAATGGTGTTTGAAAAATTTCCCAGTCCATTGCTTGAAATCAGCCTTGAATTTAAACAACAGTGGGTGATTAAACAGGTAAAACCCTTAGCGTTAAAAGCCTTGAGCACACCCGAAGAACAAGAAAGTTTTGCCAAGGCCTTTGAAAACTTCAGCTTGCAAATGTGGCGCAAGCCCAAAGCTCGCAAACAATACCGTTATGATATGGCGATTTTAACCAACCCAGACGACCCCTTGCCACCCAGCGATCCTGAAGCTTTAGCCTTGTTTGTTAAAGCTGCCAATAGCTTGGGCATAGGCACCGAATTTATTACCAAAAAAGACTATATGCGTTTGGCAGAATATGATGCGCTGTTTATTCGTGAAACCACCTCGGTGGATGATCACACCTATAAATTTGCCAAAAAAGCCGAAGCCGAAGGTTTGGTGGTGATTGATGACCCAACATCCATTTTGCGCTGCACCAACAAAATATATTTGGCCGACCTGCTCAACACCCACAAGGTGCCTACGCCCAAAACGGTCATTTTAAATCAGCCCTCCGAGGCACGCTTAAGACAATTAGAAAGTGAAATTCCCTATCCGATTGTTTTAAAAATTCCGGATGGTTCGTTTTCCCGAGGCGTGGTGAAAGCCGAAAACTTTGCCGAACTGCAAGCCAGCGCCAAACAACTGCTCAGCGAGTCAGCTTTGTTATTGGCACAAGAATATATGTACACCGATTATGATTGGCGCATCGGCGTGTTTAACCACAAACCGCTGTTTGCAAGCCGCTATTACATGGTCAAAGACCACTGGCAAATTTATAACCATGAAACTGGCGAAGCGGTGTCTGGTGGATTTGATACCCTTCCCACCTACGAAGCCCCGAAAAAGGTCATAGATGTGGCACTCAAAGCCACCAAACTGATTGGCGATGGTTTTTATGGCGTGGATCTAAAACAAAGTGGCGACCGCGTGGTGGTGATTGAAGTAAATGATAACCCCAGTATAGATTCAGAGGTGGAAGACATGTTCTTGGGCGAACAACTGTATGTGGAAATTATGAAAGAAATCTTGCGTCGTTTAGAACTACAAGGCAAATAGTACGTTACTCAACAATGGCTCACATGGCTCGTTAACTACAAAACACGCGCCATTTGATTAGATTCTTCAACTGCCGCCAAATATAAACCAGCATATTGCGTCTGTTGTGCAGCGCTGGATTTTGCATTACCTTCAAATGTTTGTGCCAGCTTTAAGAGTTGACCCTGCTCGCCCTCCCCTTTAAGGAGGGCGTTTTTGATTAAATCATTCACCGGCAAGTCTGTGATTGCGTCCTGCAAAGTTTTTTTCAACACCACATCTAACACCGAAAACAATCCCGTTAAGTAAAAACTATCGACTTGTTTAAGGCCCATTTTTTCGGCCACCGAACGCATAAAAATGGCTCGAACTCGCGCAATGCCAAACACTTCCGGCATGACATCATCCACCGCCGACATGGACAAAAGCGTTGCCCAAGATTGCACGCGCTTTAAGCCAAACAGCATCATGACTTCTTTAAGGGTTTCAAACATCGGCATATCGCGATTTCGATACTGTTCCGCCAGTTTCATAATCTTGTGAACCAAACCAATATCGCGCTCGACAATTCTTTCTAAGTCTTCAAGGTGCATAGCGTCATCGGTTATTTTTTGCAGCAATAACATCAAGTTTTGGCGACCAACACTCATCTTTGTGCCTTGAATGACCTCGGGCTTGGCAAAAAAATAACCCTGAAAATAATCTGCTCCGGCATCCCGACAGGCATCAAACATTTCTGTGGTTTCAACCCTTTCCGCGACAATTTTAAATTCAGAAACCTTTTTAACCCGACGAAACAATTCGGCAATATTTTCAATTTTGACATACTGCACATCAAACTTAATGATGTCTGCCAATTGAATAAACGGAATCAGTTTTTTGCGGAATACAAAATCATCTAACGCAATCGTATAGCCTTGTTGCTTTAAGGCTTTGAGTGCCGTGATGACCGTTTCGGTTGGCGAAACATCTTCTAAAACTTCAATAATGGTATTTTTGGGGCTGAAACAAGGGGTGATTTGATCGGTGAAAAAAGACTCAGGGAAATTGATAAAGGCTTTGCCATCCCCAACAATATTCTCTAAACCAAAGTGCATCATGGCGTTATTGATAACGGTTGCCGTTGCTTCACTGCCAGAGGCCATGGGAACTGCCGCATTGGGGGTAAAGCCATTTCGAAACAACAGCTCATAGCCAAACAATTCCCGATTGGCTAAAAAAATGGGCTGGCGCCCAATAAAAATGTTTTCA
Source organism: Thiosulfativibrio zosterae (assembly GCF_011398155.1). Taxonomy (NCBI): domain Bacteria; kingdom Pseudomonadati; phylum Pseudomonadota; class Gammaproteobacteria; order Thiotrichales; family Piscirickettsiaceae; genus Thiosulfativibrio; species Thiosulfativibrio zosterae. The sequence continues at coordinate 373,608 of NZ_AP021888.1, read as the reverse complement.
TCAGCAGTGTTTGTCATGATCAAGCCTCATCGCCTGCAATTCAAACAGCATGCTCTGGATGATGAAGCTAAAGAGGCTTAACGCATGAACTGAAAAATTGGAGTGCCTGATTTATATTATAGAATGACCCCTTCAGCCGCAAGCTTTTTACGCTTTAGTGCTTATCTTTATTCTTATAGCTACATAAAAAATTTCTAAACACTCTCAAACGACAACTGCTCAGATAAAAACTCCAATAATGCTAAGGCTTGCAAAGACTTAGCCGATTCTGGCAAAGCCAAATGGCGGTCTTTGGTGATCAAAGTTAGAGCATTAGAGTCCTGATTAAAACCCAATAATTGGCCATTATCAGCTTGCCCCACCTTATTGGCACAAATCATATCCAAATTTTTGCGCACCAACTTATCCTGCGCATACGCCAGTACATTTTGAGTTTCTGCCGCAAACCCTACCACAAAAGGCTTGTTCTCTTGCGAGGCTACCCAAGCCACAATGTCTGGGTTTTTCACCAGCTCCAATGTCATGCTGTCTGAGTCAGGCTGCTTTTTAAGTTTTTGTTGGACAGGTAACGCCACTCTAAAATCCGCAACCGCGGCAGCCGAAATAAAAACATCTTGTTTTTGATAATGCGCCTGCACGGCATTGAACATTTGCTCGGCCGACTCCACATCTAATCGCATTACCGATTTTGGTGTGGGCAAATGCACAGGGCCGGCAATTAAAGTCACTTTTGCCCCCAACTCGGCCGCAACCTGCGCAATGGCAAAGCCCATTTTGCCAGAACTACGATTGCCAATAAAACGCACTGGATCAATCGCTTCAAAGGTTGGGCCAGCGGTGATTAATATCGATTTTCCAGCCCAAAAAGCGGCTAAATTTAACCAGGCCTGGTTGTTTTTAGCGTGTTTTTCGAGGTTTTCTAGGGTTTTATGAAAGATGTCTTGCGGCTCTGGCATTCTGCCTTCGCCCACCTCGCCACAGGCTTGCTCGCCTGAGGCCGGCGCTAAAACCTCAAACCCGCGTTGCGTTAAAACCGCCACATTCTCTTGCGTCGCCGCATTCGACCACATCAATCGATTCATAGCGGGGGCTAACAAAATAGGTTTATCGGTGGCCAACACCAAGGTGGTCAATAAATCATCAGCGCGCCCCATGCGCAACTTGGCAAGGGTTTCTGCAGAACAGGGTGCAATGACAATCATATCTGGCCAGCGCGCTAATTCAATATGACCCATGCCCGCTTCTTGGTTTTGGTCAAACAAACTGTCGCGCACCGGCTTGCCAGACAACGCCTGAAAAGACAGCGGCTGAATAAATTCCTTCGCCCCGGCTGTCATCACCACTTGAACCTCATGGCCGCCTTTAATAAACAGGCGAGTCAACTCCAAGCTTTTATAAGCCGCAATGCCGCCGGTGACCGCCAATAAAATTTTCATGCCAGCCCTTCCGTTTTGGCCATTAAACGCGTCAACTCGCTCACCATTTTAACGGGTCTACCGGCTTTAACGGTTACACCCGTAGTACGCGCCGACACCACCAAAGTGCCATCAGATTTATAAATGTGTTGTACAAAAATAGCCTTAACACGACCTTCGGCCTCAACCGCCACTGTCACATAAAAATCATCATGCGGACGCAAAGAAGACTTGTAATCCACCTCAACCCGCGCCACCATTAAATCAATTCCCTGAGCCGCCAGGCCGGCAAAATCAACCTGATTTTCTAACAAAAACTCATGGCGCGCGTGCTCCAAATAATTCTGATAAACCGAGTTATTCACCACACCCTGCAAGTCACACTCATAATCCCGCACCCGCATATCCAATCTATACATCATTTTTCCTTAGCGATAAAAAAGCCCCGCAGAGCGAGGCTGTTTATTTTACAACAGTTAATTGGGTTTATTGATGAGAATAGATAACCTTCAAATCATCACCTATGTTAGGGACATATTCTCCTGACAATACTAATCGCTGTGTATCAGGAAAGTATTGCCAACCATTTATGCCATCAACCACTTGACTTGGCACATTAACACCATTCAACTGAACCCGAAGTGTTGAAGCCAATATGTTTTGCTGTGGCAAGGCAACTCCAAAACGGGCTATCAGCGTATGGCTAAAATCACTCATCATCACTTTATAATCTTGAGTTTGATTCACATCGGCAGTCAAACCGCCCGTTGCAAAAGCCAGATCATCATATTGTCCATTAGGATCACTTAAACGATTTAAATCAGTCGGCTGAACAATAGAGAAAACCTTGTAACCGCGTGATACAAACAAATTTTGTACCGGATTAAATGCCTGGTTTGCACGATATGAATACTGACTTGATTCATCACTTAAAATAACAATTGAAAGCGGTGTTTCAGCACTTTTTGGCATTCCCTTTAGCGTTAAGACACCATCCACTGCATCACCCAAAGCTATAGACTTAAGGGCGTATTCGGCATTGAAAATACCCGTTTCTATGCCAAAACCATCATTTCCGACCAACAGTTGCTGCTGCAAGCTGCTGATATTGTCAAGAATACCCTGGCTACAAACGACTCTGTTTGCATCAACTGCTGTTGTTGTCGCACACTGGCTATCCTCTACCTGGGTAGATGTCGTCAGAACTGCTGCACTAAAAGTAATATCTGCTTGTTGAAGACGGTTTGTTACCACACTGACAGCAGAAGCTAGAGCTTCCTGATAAGGTGAAGTACTGCCGGAATCGTCAATCACAAATACGAAGTCAGCCTGATTACTCGTCATGGCTGATGACACATTTAGAGTTTGCGACCCCTCTGACAAGGAAGTGCTATTCAAAGCCAAATTTTGAATCGATACTGAGTTTTCAACCAAAGTTTGATTTACAACATAAGCGCTTTGAGGAATGACGGCCCAATTTAAAAAATCGTCACCATTGGTTGACTTAACCGCAGACAGTCGCAAATAAAAATCCGTTGTACTCAGGCTTGATGGCGAGATTGAAGTGAGCGCCCCTTGAGTCGTTTTAAATTGATCAATAACGGCATACGCTAAACTCGTTGAAGTTTGTAAATCACTGGTACTGATGGCATAAAGGGCTTCTAAACGATTATCTGCTGTCGTTATCGTTGGGCGCCAAGTTAAGTTGTGTAAACTTGTTACGCCAGATATTTGTCGCAAACTTTCTGCGAAACTACGCACAAAAGCTTTGGCATCTGAAACCCCTGACATATCAACCTGTAAAAAAGCACCTGTAATCAAACTAGGTGTTGCAGCGGGTCCTGTTTGAAGAAGAATTGTATCGGTGTATGCCTGAGGACTTAAAATTTGCTGAACATTTTGCGGCATGTAGTAGGTATATTGACTGTTTAATTGTGCACGCTGGAAAGTAGTCGTAAAAACGCTGGCTATACTGGCGTTACCTGCTGCATCTTTTAACAAAACTTCAAACGTTTCAAAGTAAGACTGCCGTGGGTTCTCTAAACCCAAAGACAACTGGCCAGATGAAGACACCGTGCCAACGAGCGATCCATTAACCCATACTTGACTTCCCGGCTCACCTATCACATTAAGAGGTAACTTACCGTTAACCAATCCTGTTAATATCTCAATTTGAGCTTGATTAGGTGCAACCGTATCAAGTGCTATAGAAAGCTGTGTCACCGAGCTTGAATTTCCGGCCAAGTCTTGCAAGCTTAAAGAGAATTGTTTAAGCCCATCCTCTCCAGTTAAGTTTAATGCAATACTGAGTATTCCAGAGCTGGGTACAATACCCAAAACCTCATTACCATTTAACAAGTTCACGCCTGGCTCACCTTGAACCGTAATGATCTGACTGGCAGTATTTATAATGGACGGCGGCGTATTTACAAATACAAGTGCCGATGGGGCAACCGTATCTTTTATAACAGCTACTTGAACAGGCTCACTGATTTGTCCTAAACTGTCTTGCAGACTGACCTCATAATCAACAGCTTGATTTTCAGCGGCCGCATCGAGTCTAATTTCCGCAACTCTATCATCCCCTATCATGACGCCGGTACTTTGACCATTCAATAAAACGGTCGCGCCCACTTCTCCGACAACCTCAACGACCTTAAAATCTCCATTTGCATAAATTTCGCTATCAATTTTAGGGGCAATGGGTGCGACTGTATCAATCGTGTAAATTGCAGAACCTAAGTCAGTCCGTAAGGTTTCTTCATAATGAGCTATAGCAGTCGCCTCTGTAACGAGCGGTTTATCAACCACTTGAGCAACTGTTGTTAATTCTGTTTCCGTAAGGGTTTGGCTAAGATTCAAATCAACCCCGCTTAAAGCATCTAAAGTGGTTTGACTGATAACAATACCATTTGAGGCATCACCATCCTCATCTAAGGTCTGAATTAAGCGCAACAAAGCGACTACTCGGTCATCAGAAGAACTTTGCTCTAAAGACACACCTAATAAATCATGAATATAAAGACGCTGTTCAGGCGCAAGACTCGTTATCCCCCGTGCACCCAAATAAATGCCACCTATACTAAATTCAACTTGAGAGCATTCGGTTGAATCAAACTCAAATTTACCCTCAACATCTGTCACACCGGTCAAATTTCCACAGGCATAATTGACACCCTCTATTCCAGAATCGACAAGATAACCATTCAAAATTGACGAAGTGGGATCAGCAGAACCGCCACCCCCACTGCAAGCAGCTAAAGTTAAGCTGGTGGTCACCGCTAAGGTTAAAGCGAGTTTTGAAAAAGGCAATTGCATGGAAACTTCCAAATAGGTTTAAGTTCGAATAAGTCTATTTACATCCTATAGATTTTCAACATTTATTTTCATTAATTTGCGTTTAGTTGATTTATACTCATGATTTGCTGAGTTTTATAAGGATAAAAGCGAATGGCCATTACCGACTGGCATGAAAATGATCGTCCTCGTGAGAAGCTTTTGAAGTTTGGGGAGCGTAGCTTGTCAGATGCTGAGTTATTGGCGATTTTTTTGCGTGTGGGTGTTAAAGGCAAAAGTGCGGTAGATTTGGCGCAGGATTTATTAAATCATTTTGGCAGTTTGCACGCCCTACTGAATGCCAATCAAGCGGAGTTTTGCGAAGCTAATGGGCTAGGGCCTGCCAAATTTGTGCAGCTTAAAGCCGTATTAGAAATGTCGCGGCGTCATTTTGAGTCGGGATTGCAAAAAGGCGATGCGTTTAATTCCCCAGAAGTGGTGGCACGATTTTTAGAGTCGGAACTGGGTCATCAACAACGCGAACGCTTTGGCATTTTATTGCTGGACCAGCAACATCACCTCATCGCCTTTAAAGTGTTATTTGAGGGCACCCTAAACCAAGCCAGCGTTCATCCGCGTGAAGTCATTAAAACGGCGCTTGACCATCATGCCGCCGCTGTCATTTTGGCACACAATCATCCATCGGGCGATCCCAAGCCCAGCCAAGCAGACATTGACTTGACCCATCAACTTAGCCAAGCCTTAAGCCTAGTGGATATTCGTTGTTTAGACCACATGATTTTGGGTGACTTTGGACGCTGGGCATCTCTGGCACAATTAGGAAAAATGCCTTGAAAAACACCTTTATCAAACTACAAACCGGGCTTTGGATTATTTTAAGTTTGTGGGTTGCCCTATGGCTAAGCTGGCAAGTTTTGGCACAGGTTAATTTTGGTTATGCGCTTTGGTATCAAGCGGGCGGCATTCAACAGAATATTGAACATTACGCCCCGTTAAATAAATATCGCCCAGACTTTGCGCAAACCAGTGACGAGGTGCGTTTGCAATTATTTGCCGGCATCGTCAATGCCATTCAAAACCAAGGGCAAGGTCTTAATCAACTTGCTTATGAAAATGACACAGGCAAAATTCCCCTGTTACGCCAACCTGAAATAGTGCATTTGCAAGATGTCGCTAACTTGGTGAGTTTTTTGAACACCTTAGGCTGGGGCGGTTTAATTCTTTGGATCAGCTTAAGTGTGGGGTTAATGGCCAAAAACGCCCATTTTCCTTCCCAAAAACAAGCAGGCCTGGTTATTTTTGGGTTGGTTTTTGCCTTAACTTTAACCCTTATCAGCTTTGGAGCGGAGCGCGTTTTTTATCAACTGCATATTTGGATTTTCCCCGCTGGACATCAGTGGTTTTTTTATTACGAAGACTCTTTAATGAGCACCATGATGAAAGCACCCCACTTATTTGCCTATATTGGCGCCAGTCTGTTAGGCCTGAATATTGCGCTATTCATGGCGATTATTCAAGTTTTTCAAGCAGTAAAGCCAACAAAGTTTGAATAACTCTGAGAAAAAATTTGCAATCGGCGGGTAAATTGTGGATAATTCCGCTTCTTATTTTCTGCCTTTTACAAAAATGGCAATTAAGAAAGAAATATTCGAATATTTTTTAAATGGGGTTGCGTTCGGGAGAACCCAACCAGGATTGAGAGGAATCAGAAATGTCAAGAGTTTGCCAAGTTACAGGAAAAGGTCCTGCAGTCGGTAACAATGTTTCCCACTCACAAAGAAAAACTCGTCGTCGTTTTTTACCAAACCTACAAACACACCGTTTCTGGGTTGAAAACGAAAGCCGTTTTGTAAAACTACGCTTAACTGCTGCAGCTATGCGTATTGTTGATAAGAATGGTATTGAGTCAGTGCTAGCAGAAATGCGTGCACGCGGTGAGAAGGTCTAAGGAGACAACCATGCGCGATAAGATTAAATTACTATCTTCAGCTGGCACAGGTTATTTTTATACTACGGATAAAAATAAGAAAAACATGCCTGGCAAGTTTGAAATCAAAAAATACGATCCAGTGGTTCGTAAGCACGTGATTTTCAAAGAAGCAAAAATCAAATAAGTTTTACCCAAACTGATTGATTAGACCCAGCCCAAAAGGCTGGGTTTTTTTATGCCCAATGTTTATTAAATCAGTGCCTTTGAATCGGTCACTTAGGATGAGAACTTTCCAGTCAGCACACTCAGCCCTTAAGCGACAAAAGGTAAAGCTAAGGTCAGTTAGACTGGATTACTCGCTTTTTAAAGCCGTCATGACCACTTGATTTCGGCCATTGGCTTTGGCCTCATACAAGGCGGCATCCACCGAATGATAAATTTGGTCAGGGAAAGGAATTTCTTCAGTCGTCCAAAATCCTGCGCCCACTGAAATCGTGAGATAAGGCTCGCGAGCTAGAGGGTTTTCAATTTTTAACGATTCCACTTTATTTTTTAGTTGAATCAAATAATCCATAAATTCGACTTCGGTTTTAAAAGAGCTCAGCACTAAAAACTCTTCGCCCCCCATACGGAAGCAAAACTCATTAGAACGGTGGAATGATTCTTTAATCACATCAGACACCGCCTTCAAGACTTCATCGCCTCTTTGGTGTCCGTAATGATCGTTAATCATTTTAAAATGGTCTATGTCAAACATGGCCACTGCAAGGGTTTTTTGGTCGCGCTTGCTGCGATTGACTTCTTCAACAATCTTTTCATTAAAATAACGGCGATTATAAGTCCCTGTCAAATCATCTAAGATGGCAAGCTGTTCTATGCGTTTTTTATCGGTGATGTCCACACGGGTTGCCCATACCTGAGTCACCTTGCCCCAAATGTTTTTCTGTGGCGTCAAAGTGAGTTCAACAGAATAGCTTTCACCATTTTTTTTCAAACCAACCACTTCACCCGTCCAAGCATTGCCACCCAACACTTGGCGGGCAATGGCATGCTTTTGAGATTCCGTCATTTCCTTGTCAGCCATCGTAAAGTAATTGGTTTGCAGCAATTCATCCATAGAATAACCTGTCAAAGCTTGATAAGCCTGGCTGGCCCAAACAGTATGGAATTTCTCAACCTCAATCAGCGAGGCATAGGTCAACTCATGAATCTGGTTGATATAGTCCTGTTTTTTGTTTTTCTGGTAGCGGAAAAACAAACCCCAAACCAACATCAACAACACCACCAAACCGACCACAAATATAATTTTATAAATCTGTGCAGTATCTAACCGCTGCACCAGTTCAAGATGAAACCATTTGTCAAAAATTTTCTGACGGTCTTCTTGAGTCACATTGGCCAACACTTTTTGCATAATGCTCAGTAAAACAGGATTATTTGCCTGCACACCTATCGCCAACTCAAATCGATCAGAGGCCTGCCCCACCACATGTAACCCACTTAGACCATGGCGTTGAATGCTGTAATTCACCACGCCCAAATTACCCGAGTAAACAAACGCTTTGCCTTGCACAACCGCCTCTAAGCCTTCCTGAACATTGTTTACCAGCAACAACTTAATATCAGGGAAATACTTAGTTAAAAATTCATGCGACCAATAACCTTTAACAACCGAAACTACCTGTCCATTCAAATGGCTATAGTCTTCAATATAGGGCGCATTCGCTCCCCCTATTAACACCATCGGAAAAGACAAATAAGGCGCGGTAAAGTTCATGTATTTTTTGCGTTCTGGGGTCGCAACGGCACAACTGTAAATGTCATACTCGCCTTTTTTAGCACCTTCAACCACTTCAGACCAAGTTTTGGTGGTGTTAAACTCAAATTTAACGCCCAGTTGTTTTTCAAACAATTTAAAGTATTCCACCGACACGCCTGAAGGTTGCTGTTGGTCATTCACAAACTCAAACGGCTCCCAATCAGGATCACTACCCACTCTAATAACCGGATTGTCTTTTAGATAATTCAGTTCTTCTGGGGTAAACAGATAATTTGAGTCGTTAAAAATAAAATTCTCAGGCTTAAACGACAGCAATTCACTGCGCGAAATCATGCCAACTTCATAAGCCTCTGATGCCGTTGCCAGTAACTTTGCAATCTCAACATTGCCAATTGGGGTTGCGCCAGTTTTTACAAATCTTTCAGTTTGTTGCGCTTCAAACAACAAGGCATCCCGAGTTTTTACAACCGGATAGTTGGCGATGATGTAGTCCACCATCTCTTCTTTATGACCCAGTGCATAAGACCAACCTTTGATACTGGCTTGTCGAAACTTTTGCACCATCGCAGGTTGCAACTGGGCTAGCTTTTCAGAGGTAACCACTAAGTCTGCATAACTTTGAATACCATACATTTTCGGGTCAACTGTATAAAAGGTAACGCCCATTTGTTTGAGTCGAAAAGGTTCATTGGTTGAATAGGCAGCGTAAAAATCCACCTTGTGAGTGACAAAATCTTGAAGATTTGCGCTAGGGCTCACACTCACAATAGGCTCAGTCGCCAAAGAGCGTGCTTTATTGAGCACCCCTAAAATTTGTAAATTATCAGAGTGCATGACGCGCTTACCACCCAACTGACCCAGGTCAGTCACTGGCTCGTGCGATAAGAGAATCATAGGAGAATACTGAAAAGACGACATGATTAACTTTAAGGATTTACCCTTAATATAATCTGCAACCTGAGTGGAATAACCCACCCCAAAATCGGCCCTACCAGAAACCACTTCATCGGTAACGACCATACCGGGTTGCCAAGCCCGCACGCTTAAATCTAAACCGAGTTCCTTGTAATAACCCTGTTTAATGGCGGCGTAAAAGCCCGCAAACTGGAATTGATGATTCCAGTTAATTTGCAAAGTTATTTTTTGTAATTCCTGGGGTTCAGCAGACGAAGATGACTCAGGTACGAGCATTTGGTCGGCGTAAGCAAAGCTGGAAATAAATAACAGGCCCATCATCCAAACAAAGCGTCTGGCGAACCGTTGAAACAGTTGAAGGTTATGGAATCGCTTTAAGAATAGATTCATGACACCGTCTTAAGAATTAAATAGATTTTAATACTTAAGCATTATGGGGATTTTTACTCAAAAGGCAAGGAGTTTATCCCAGCCCGTTAGGTTGAGCGACTCGTGTGAGCAACTCATCCTAACAGATGAACAAGGCTGAACTTGTTAAGGCATTAAGCGGCAGAGCCGTAATATTGTTGTTTGGCGTGGCGAATGGCTGGTGGCACTTTTTGCCAATTTTCAGGAAAGCTTTTGGTTTGAAATTCTCGCATGGCATTGTAAGCATCATCAATCATTTCAAAAGTGGCGACTGTGCCTTTGGAACCGACTACACAGTAGCCAATTTCATCACATTCTACGTAATATTCTTGTGTTTTCATTTTTATGCCCTCCTTAGAGAGAGTCTTTTGTTTGTTAGGTTTAAGAACTTGGTTCTTTCACTCTAGTTAACGGCCATTGTCGAAAAACTGTAGTGTTCATTTGAATTTGGGAGCGGCTATCATAGGCTTAATTTTGTAAGAGTCAATGACCCTTTGATGACAATTTTTGCTTACAATAGAGCTCTTTCAGATAACACAAGAAATAACCATGCCAGAGTTACCCGAAGTCGAAACCACCCGCCGCGGCATTACGCCACAAACCCAACACCAAACCATCACTCACATGGTGATTCGCAACGCCAGTTTGCGCTGGCCTGTGGACGACAATTTGCCGCAAAAACTACCAGGCCTGGTTATTTTTGACATTCAAAGACGCGGAAAATACCTGATTTTACACATGGCTAAAAGAGCGGAAAAAGGAACCGCGATGGGTCATTTATTGATTCATTTGGGCATGTCGGGCAGCTTGCGCGTGGTACCACCGCAGAGCCCCGTTAAAAAACACGACCATATTGATTTGGTCATGGGCAATGGGCTGTGCCTGCGATATCACGACCCACGGCGCTTTGGCGCATGGCTTTGGTGGGAAGGCGCCTTGAACGAACACCCTTTACTCAAACACTTAGGCCCTGAACCTTTAGCGGAGGATTTTAATGCGCCCTATTTGTTCGCCAAATCTCGCAAACGCCAAGTGGCAATTAAAAACTTCATTATGACCAGTCAAACCGTGGTGGGATGCGGTAATATTTACGCCAACGAATCGCTATTTTTAAGCTGCATTCATCCGCAAATGTTGGCCAGCCAACTCACCTTAAAACAAGCCGAACGCTTGGTGGACAATATTAAGTTCGTCTTGGCCAGATCGATTGAACAAGGCGGCACCACACTGCGTGATTTTTTATCGCCCGATGGCACGCCCGGCTACTTCGTGCAGCAACTGCATGTGTATGGAAAAACCGGTGAGCCTTGCACGGCTTGTGGCACGGCCATTGAAAAAGTCATCATTAATCAACGCGCCAGCTTTTACTGCCCCAGCTGCCAGCCAAAAGTGTCAGCCTAAATAAACACTTGCCAAACTTATAAGTCTTTAGAATAGAAATTTAAGGGGTGTATGCAAGGATTCAAACATGACTTGGTTTCAAGACTCAATTTCCAAAATAGCCAGCGCTTTACAAACCGACACTCAAACAGGCCTAAATCGTCAACAAGTAACGGATCGCCAAGCGCAAGGGCTCAATGAGCTCGCCAGCGTGGCGCAAACTCCGTGGATTTGGATGCTGCTTTACCAGTTTAAAAACCCACTGCTCATCATCCTCATTTTTGGCGCTTTGCTGTCCTTCGTCACCCAACACACCACGGATGCCATTGCCATCAGCGTGATTGTGGCGTTAAACGCCCTAATCAGCTTTACCCAAGAATACAAAGCGCAAAAGTCCATGGATGCGCTCAAACAAATGGCCGCCCCGCAAGCCAAGGTGCTTAGAGAGGGCGAATGGCAAATGATCCCTGCCAAACAACTGGTGGTTGGCGACATTATTAAGCTCGATGCCGGCAGCATAGTACCTGCCGATTGCCGATTGTTTCATAGCCAAGCGTTGCGCATTGACGAGGCGGCTTTAACCGGCGAATCCGAACCGGTACTCAAAGATGCCGAAACCCCAATTGATGACCACGAACTGCCGATTGCCGATCAACACAATATGGCCTTTATGAGCAGCCTAGTGACCGAAGGCCAAGGTAGCGCCCTAGTGGTTAATATTGGCATGCAAACCGAAGTCGGCAAAATTGCAGGACTGCTGCAAAGTGCCGAAACCCAACTGACGCCCTTGCAACAACGCATTCACAAGCTCTCAAAAGTGCTCATTATTGCCGCTGTACTGTTGGTCTTGATGGTGATGAGCGTGGGTTTATTTCATGGCATGGACTGGCAAACCCTCATGACCACCGGTATTTCGCTCACCGTTGCCGCCACGCCTGAAGGGTTAATTACCCTACTCACGATCGTGCTGACTTTAGGGGCCAGCCGTATGATGCAAAACCATGCGTTAGTGCGCCAACTGGCATCGGTTGAAACCTTAGGGTCTACCTCGGTGATTTGCTCCGATAAAACGGGCACCCTCACTCAAAACAAAATGCAGGTCACGCAATTTTGGACAGGCGGGCATTTTTATCATGTCACAGGTCATGGCTACGAACCCGAGGGGGATTTTTTTGACCACCAAAAAGCACCGATTGCTTATCAAGACATCGAACATCTGCAACACCTCGCCAAAATTTCCGTGGTGTGTAGCGATGCCGAACTGAAATGTCACCCAGAACACAAAACCCATCATATTTTAGGTTCGCCCACCGAAGGGGCTATTTTGGTGGCCGCTGCCAAAGCCGGTGTCACTCGCAAAGCCGTGAACGAGCAGTTTGAGCTGATTCAAATGTTCGCCTTTGATGCCAAGCGTAAAATGATGAGCGTTATTGCCCAAGACAAAGATGGCCAATACTGGCTATTTGCCAAGGGCGCGCCCGATATTTTTGTACAACACTGTGAAGCGGTGCAGCTGCAAAACACTTTGGGCGACCGCCTCACAGAACAGGCCAATATCAACAGTGTGATTGAACATTTTGCCAATCAAGCCTTGCGCACCTTGGCGGTGGGCTATCGCAAACTCTCAAAACAAGAGTTGGAACTGCCGATTGAACAACTCGAAGACAATCTCATTTTAAGCGGCATTTATGGCATTATCGACCCGCCTCGTCCAGAAGCGGTGCAAGCCATTCAAGACTGTCATTCTGCGGGTATTCGTGTGGTGATGATTACTGGCGACCATGCCAGCACGGCGCGCGCCATTGCCCACAGTATGGGCATTATCCAAAACCCACAAGCACCACTCTTAGAAGGCAGTCAATTGAGCCAACTGTCTGACGAAGACTTGTTTAAACAGGTCAGCAAAGTCTCAGTTTATGCACGTGTCACCCCCGAACACAAATTGCGCATTGTGCAAGCCTTGCAAGCGCATCGTTGGGTGGTCGCCATGACCGGCGATGGCGTGAATGATGCACCCGCTTTGCGCAAAGCCGATATTGGTGTGGCAATGGGCATTACTGGCACTGGCGTGTCTAAAGAGTCGGCTGATTTGATTTTGTTGGATGATAACTTTGCGTCCATCGTGCAAGCGGTTAAAGAAGGGCGGCGCATTTACGACAATATTCGCAAATTCATTCGCCAAGACCTCACCACCAATGTCGGCGAAGTGTCGGCTTTATTATTTGCCTTTATATTTATGGTCAGCGGCGAACCTTTATTAACCCTCGCGCCTTTAATGATTTTGTGGGTCAATTTGGTCAGCGACGGTTTGCCATCTTTGGCGTTGGGCGTGGATGGTGCAGAATCCAATGTAATGGCGCGCCGCCCTCGTCCCAAAGACGAAAGCTTTTTTGCCAACAAACTCGGCTACACCATTTTAATCCGTGGTCTTATTATGGGTGCGGTCACCTATGGTATGTTTGAATATGGTTTACACCTCACCCAAAATGTCAGCTACGCGCAAACCCTTGCCTTTATGACCTTAATTTTCGGACAGCTGGTGCAGGTGTTCGATAGCCGCACCCTCACCAATATTTATCGCCGCAATCCGTTTGGCAACAAAGCACTATTACTCGCCGTTGGCAGCTCTGCTATTTTGTCGTTATTGATGGTGTATTTGCCCTTTGGCAATCTGTTTTTAAGCACAACGCCACTGGCGTTGGAACATTTAGGACTGGCTTTGATGGTGGGCGCTTTGCCCGTATTATTAGTTTCGGCGTTAAATGACTTTCTCAAAATGGACTGGTTGTAATTTAAGCAAAAAAAGCCGCTGGCTTATAAAACGCAGCGGCTTTTAACGATGGCGGTTAAAGAGAATTATTCTTTAATTTCGCGACCGTTAACTTCCATCACTGGGCGATTGTTATTGCCAATAATCGCGTGAATGGCCGCAATTTGCGCTTTAGAAGCGTGCGCTGGGTTTTTCATCATGAACCAAGAAACCCCCTCAGAACAAGGTGGCGTGGTTAAAGAACCCGCAAAACGATAGTAACTTTTATCCGCAGGTAAATAATCCATCGCGCTCAAACTCACGCCTTCGACAGTGGCGGCTGGCATAGGGGTTTTGGGCATGGCTTTCACAATCTTTTCAATGAAAGAATCCGTTTTGCCCTCTTCAATCAATACCGCTACAACAGCCAACTGACCATCATCGGTGCTGTGCACAAAATGGGCTTCCATCGGCGAGCTTTTGCCCATCAAATGGTTTTCGCTGGGTGTGTGAAAATGCACTTGTAATAGATTATAGGTTTTGCCTTCCACTTTCATGGTTGAACCCTTGGCAAAATTCACCTGTACCGTGTGACCATTATTTAAAATGCTCATCGGCGAAACTTTATAATCAAAAGCAATGGCTTCTAAATCCACATCCGCAGAAGGCTTGATGTCTATCGGAGACTGCGTATGGCCAGTTTTACAAGTCGCGTACTCATGGCTTAAGTCACCCCAATGCTCTGGACCTTCGTGTCCGCTATAACCCCAATGCGCGCCATGCCCGCTGGCAAAAACGCTGGCCGATGCCGTTAGTCCCAATACCAACGCAATAGACTTTAATTTCATTTTTTCTAACCTCTTTAATGTGCGAAAATGCCTGCATAGTTTACGAATAAGATTTGAAGATAACACTCAATTTTATTAATACCGATATAAACATCTCTACAAGCCTTAAACCCTCAAACGTTTGGATAACACCGTGAATCTGCACTTGCTAAAAATTGCACTATTTTTCTCAGTACTTGTACTAATAACCCTCGGTTATTGGCTGCTGGAAAGTGCTGATCAATCTCTGCCATCTCAAACACCAGAAACCCTTGCCAAGCCTCACCAAGCCAGTCCAACCCCAATCAAACCTTTACCCGTTCCAGAAAAAGCACCGCTTGCAGTGCCTAAATTAGAAAAGACCACACCAGAAGAACCGCCTTTGATCATCCCCCAAACCTTCACGCTTAAATCGCCAGATGCGCAAAAGGAACTTGGGCCCACCATGCCTGGCTCAACACCGAATCCGCGACCCATTGAAAAGAAACTGCTGCACTTGCCCAATTCGCCTTCCGAAGAAACCCAACAACTTAACTATGGCTATGAAGGCAAAGAACAGGATAAATATAAATTGAATTTAGGCGTGACTGACGGCGGCGTATCTTTGCAGACCAAGCTTAAAACCGACCAAGCCGCCAAACAAGTAGAACTGGAAGGCGTGGAAATAGAAATCAAACTACCCAAATAAATGATCATTGGGGCGAAGGCTTTAGCCTTATTACAACCCTCGCCTATCTCAGCAGGCTAAAGGCTGCGCCCCACAAAAGCACAACAAACTAATTCAGAATAGAGGCCGATTTAATCGCTGCCACCCAATGTTGCCCCACTTGCAAATCCAAGCGGCGCGCCGAGCGTTTGGTGACCTGAGCCAATAACGGCCAAGGTGCATCCCATGAGCGCAGTCTTAATAACAAACTGTATTCATTAACCGGCTCAATACTTTCAATGGTCACTGGCAGATGATTCAGCACTGAGGTCATGTCTGGCTGACTGGCCATCAAACTGACTTGATTGGCAGCAATCACCACCCGCACTTTCGCCCCCAAAGGTTCATCTAAGGCGGGCACAAATAATTCTGCGCCATCTGCTGACAAACGGGTTAAACCATCTTCCAATACCTGCTCCACCACTTCAGCGGCAATCACCGAGCGTGGCTCGGCATTTTGATAGAGTGGCGTGCCGGCGCGATTTAACGCTTGGGCAATCGGTTCAATTTGGGTAATGCGCCCTTTGGACATAAACACCACCGTATCAGCTAAGCGTTCTACTTCTTCAGGGGAATGGGTGATATAGACAATGGGAATTTCTAACTCATCACGCAAGCGCTCAATATAAGGCATGATGGCACGCTTAGAAAACACATCCAAAGATGCCATGGGTTCGTCCATCATCAATACTTTGGGTTGCGATAAAAGCGTGCGCCCTATGGCAACGCGTTGTTTTTCGCCGCCCGATAAACTCAAGACATCACGACTCAACAAGGCGCTTAACCCCAGCCAATCGACCACTTGATTAAACTCAATGCTGCGTGGCCCTTTGGCGCGCTTTAAGCCATAGCGCAAATTGCCTTCCACCGTGAGATGCGCAAACAAACTGGCTTCTTGAAAAACATAACCTAATTGGCGCTTGTGAATCGGCAAAAACTGACCTAATTTTAACCAGGCCTGGTCAAAAAAATACACTTCACCTTTAGCATTGGGTTCAAAACCCGCCAAACATCTTAAAAATGTGGTTTTGCCGCTACCAGAATGTCCAAACACTGCGGTTAACCCAGTATCGGGCAATTGAAATTCGCCGGTTTCTAATTGAAACTCGCCCAGTTTTAGGCTGACTTGTCCGCGTAAACTCATCCGACTTTGACCTCCATACGACGATTCAACCCATAAACCACGGTCAATACCGCCAAACTCATCACCAACATAATCGCCGATAACACATGGGCTTCCGTGTACTCCAAGGCATCCACATGGTCATAAATGGCAATGGACGCCACTTGTGTGACCCCGGGAATATTGCCACCAATCATCAGCACCACCCCAAATTCACCCACGGTATGGGCAAACGCCAAGGTTGCGCCCACCAAATAATGGCGGCGCGTGAGCGGTAAGGTGACCGAGAAAAAGCGGTCAATCGGGCCAGCACCTAAGGTGGCGGCCACCTCTGACGGACGACGCCCCAACTGTTCAAAACCATGCATCAAGGGCTGAATGGCAAAGGGCAAGGAATATAAAAACGAGCCGATCACCAAACCGGTCATTGAAAAGGTTAAGGGCGCAAAGCCAAACGATGCCCAAATTTCACCAATCGGCCCGCCGGGGCCAAGGGTGACCAATAAATAAAAGCCTAACACGGTCGGTGGCAACACCAAGGGCAAAGCAACTATGGCTTCGAACACCGCTTTTTTCATGCCTTGAATACGCGCCAACCACAAGGCCAAAGGCGTACCCAAAATAATCAGCAACACTGTGGTGTAAAAAGCCACCTGCAAGGTGACCCATAAAGGCTGTAAGCTCACGCCATCTAACATGCCAAACTCCCGCTTATCAACTTTAAATTCAATCGCCTAAACCATAGCCAAAAGCTTCAATGCGCTCACGTGCTTTGGCGGATTTAAAGTATTTTAAAAAGGCCTGCACCGCTGGGGTATCTTTACCCTTAACAACGATGGCTTGTTGTACCAGCGGATCGTATAAATTGGCTGGTACTTCAAAAAATTGTCCGCCCACGGGTTTGTCGGGGTTCGACACATAAGACTTGGCCACCAACCCTAACTGCGCATTGCCAGACACCACATAATGATAGGTTTTTCCAATGTTTTCGCCCAGCGAAATTTTGCCTGCTGCGCTTAATTCGTCATATAACCCATAATGTTGCAACACTTTAACCGCCGCTTCGCCATAAGGCGCGGTTTTGGGATTGGCAATCGCCACAAAATGTAAATTAGGATTGCTGGCTTTGAGTTGTTTTAAATCGGGGTTCACCTTATCCGCATTGGGTGACCAAGCCACCAACTTGCCCGTCACATAGGTAAAGCGCGATTGTGGTTCGGCAAAGCCTTCTTGTTCTAACAAGGTTGGGCGTTTGGCATCCGCCGAGAAAAACAAATCATAAGGCGCACCCTTTTTAATTTGAGCATACAACATACCTGATGCGCCATTTGAAATCTCAACCTTAATACCGCTTTGCGCGGTAAAGTCTTGCGACAAAGACTTTAAAGTGGCCAAAAAGTTAGACGCCACCGCAATGCGCACCGATTCTTGAGCACTGCTCACCGAACTCATGGCCATGACACCCACGGCAGCACACCCCAAAACCCATTTTTTTAATCTCATACTGACTCCAATTTTACTTGATAACGCTTAAAGCTATTGTTTGGTCAAACGCTATGTAACGCTAAGTACATAACGAACCACCTAAAAAAAGTGAGTTGCCTCACTTTCAATTAATTCATCGACCTGCGGTTAGTCTGACACCGCCAACAAGACATGACTGGCTTTTACCAATGCACAACAACGCCCACCAACAAACAACTCTAAATTCTCGACACTTTGATTGGTGATAATCGCCGAAATTTTTTGGCCGCTGCCCATTTGCAAAGTGATGTCGCTATTGACCGCCCCCGCTTCGATGGCAATGATTTCGCCACAAAACTGGTTACGCGCACTGGTTTTAAGTGCGCCGTTTAAATCTTCGGTCAATAACACCCAGCTGGCTTTAATCAGTGCGTAAGCATCCGAACCCACTTCTAAACCCAAGCGCTCTAAACTTTCGGGGGTGATTTGCGCCACCACTTGGGTATCGTGGCCGACCGCCAAAATCACTTCGCAGTTCACTGGCCCTTGTTTGATATCGGTGACCGAGCCGTGAAATAGGTTTCTAGCACTGGTTTTCATCGACACTTTCCTCATAATTTCTAACTGACTCAATACGCCAGGCGACAAGGATTCTAACTCTCGCATCCAATGTTGCATTTGCTCATTAAACAACACATAGGCATTCACCAAAGCATCACCCGCAGGCGTCAACACCATGCCGCCGCCGCCAGCGCCGCCCTTTTGAGCAATCACCAAATCTTGCCCAGCGGCTTGATTCATCGCCTCTATGGCTTGCCAAGCGCCTTTATAACTTAAGCCACAAGCCTTAGCGGCTGCCGACAAACTGCCCAGACTGCCGATTTTGCTCAACAGCAATAAACGACGTTGCCCAGAGCGGGTTTGCTGACTACCCATTAAAAAAGATTGCACAAGTTGTTCTGGATGTGAATTCAACGCCATATTACCCTGAGTACATAATGTTTCAAATTATAATTTCAAATGAAATGTTTTTGCAAGACTTAACTCGCAAAATGTCTATAAAATAGGGTTTTACGATTTCACCAGGAAAACCATGCAGCGGTTTTGGCATCATCTAAAACAATTTGTTGGCTATAGTGATATTTCTTACAGTCACACGGAAAAAACCGTTTCCGCACTGGGTGGCTTTGTGGCGATTTTGGGTATTTTGTGGGTCACCGAAAGTTTATTGGGTTTTCCCGCCAGCTTGGCTTTGGTGGTGTCGATGGGCGCTTCGTCGATATTGCTGTTTGCCAATCCGCATGGTCAAATTTCACAACCCTGGTCTTTGTTTGGCGGACACCTATTGGCGGCGGCCATTGGCGTAACCTGTGCGCAATGGATTAGCGAACCCTTTGTGGCAGGCGCCTTAACCATTGGCCTAAGCATAGCCGGTATGCAGTATTTTCGCTGTATTCATCCTCCTGGAGGGGCAACGGGCTTAACCGCCGTGTTGGGCGGTGAGCAAATTCAGCAACTCGGTTATAGTTATTTGCTCACCCCAGTGTTGCTTGATTTGTTAATTTTATTAACGGTTGCCATGGCGTTTAACAGTCTCTTTAATTGGCGGCGTTATCCTGCGTATTTTCAACGCCAAGTTGAAGGTGCGGCAAAACCCAGTTTGCCAACCCAGCAAACCTCTTTAACCCACGGGGATTTTTTAGATGCCCTAAAGCAAATGGATTCTTTTATTGATGTGAATGAGCACGATTTAAAGAAACTGTTTGAACTGGCCAGCCAGAGCGCACAGCAATCCCAGCTCAGTGCCGAAGACATTCAATTGGGGCGTTGTTACAGCAATGGGGCGATTAATGACGACTGGGAAGTTCGACAAATCATTGATGAATCGCCCAATGCTTTGCCTGAAAAAGATCAGGTTATTTTTAAACAGGTTGCCGGAAAACGCCAAACCCAAAGCCAACACCTAAGCCGCCAAGCCTTTGCACACTGGGCCAAATTTGAAGTGGCTTTTGAAAATAACCACTGGGTTCGCAAAACTGCCGACTCAAAATAAGCGACAATAAACTCATTCACTCAACCTAAATACAGGGTATTTTTAAATTATGAACCATTTGATTAAACTCGGACTGCTCGGTTGTTTACTGGCATTGAGTGGCTGCCAAGAAAAAACGCCAGAGAAGGTGACACAATGGCCCCTGCAAAAAACCTGCGACCTGCACCATAACACCTGTTTAGCCGAAGTTAAAGATGCCAAGGTTTCCTTAACCATTAACCCACAACCCATTCCCATCGCCCGACCTTTGGGCATTACGGTCATGATTGATGGTTTGGCGGCACAACAGGTAGAGTTGGATATTTCTGGGGTAAATATGTATATGGGTTACAACCGTATTCCCTTGACTTCAACAAAACCGGGGCGTTTTGTGGGCACTTCTATGCTGGCGTTTTGCACCACCGACAAAATGGAATGGCAGGTAACCGTGATGATTCAACAGCCCAATGGTGAACAGGTGCAAGTGCCCTTTTTGTTAGAAACGCAAAATAACTAGATCCATCACTAGAGCCATCACTATGGTTTTGCGTATTTGGCTTTCAACGCATCTGCCACCACCGGATGCACAAACTCGGTGACATTGCCGCCCAAGACCGAAATTTCGCGCACCAAACTCGATGAGATATAACTGTATTGCTCGGCGGGTGTCATAAACATGGTTTCGATTTCGGGGGCGAGTTTGCGGTTCATCGACGCCAACTGAAACTCATATTCAAAATCCGACACCGCTCGTAAGCCGCGCAATAAAACATGTCCACCGATGTCGTGTACAAAGTCGACTAACAAGCCTTCAAAACCCACCACTTCAACATTGGGCAAGCCTGCGGTGACCACCTGAGCCAACGCTATACGCTCTTGCAAACTAAACAAAGAATGTTTGTTACGATTTTGCGCCACAGCTATCACCAAACGGTCATAAAAACGCGCCGCGCGCTCAATCAAATCAAAATGACCTGCGGTAATCGGATCAAAAGTCCCAGGATAAACAGCCGTAATAGACATCCGTGTAAAACCTCAAATTAGGGTCGTCATAAAAAGCACCGTTTAAGCGCAGCAAATTCCGCTTTGAATCGCCTCGCCTAAATCAAACAGAAGCTTACCAAAAATAACCAGGCCTGGTTAAATTTCGGCAAGAAAAAGCCATTTTAAAGGTGTTGAAACGCCTTAAACATAAAAGAACCTGCTGACCAATTAATCGCATTATTGGCAGATTCGCCTTGATTTATGTTTGACCTATCGAGTAAATTAATACCATTATCAAAACAATTACAGAAGTTATACAGATTTCAATCCTGCAAAAAGCATGGATATTTCAAATTTGTTATAGCGGTTTCACTCGAGAGATTCATGACAAACCCGACCACCGATCCCACTTTAGAAGTACCCAACCAAATCATTGAGCCTAATTCGTTAGACAAACAATCTAAACTTAGAGTGGTTGGTGTGGGTGCAAGTGCCGGCGGCTTAGAAGCCTTGCAACTGATGGTGGCCAATTTGCCCATGGATTCAGATATGTGTTTTATCGTGGCACAACATCTGTCGCCTTCCTATAAAAGCATGATGGTGGATTTACTTGAAAAAGGCGCCACTCTAGAGGTGGTTGCCGCTAAGAATCACGAGCCCCTCAAAGCCAACTGCATTTACATTTGTCCACCCAATTACAATATTGAAATTGATTCAGCCGACCGCATTATCCTAACCAACTTTGGTGAAAGCCGCCATTCACCCCGCCCCTCGGTCGATATGTTGTTTGAATCTATTGCCATTGCCAAGGGCGAAGATGCCATTGGGATTATTTTGTCTGGCACAGGTTCTGATGGCTCACGCGGCGTCAGAGCCATCAAAGGTGAAGGGGGTTTTGCCATTGCGCAATCACCTGCGTCTGCCAAATATGATGGCATGCCCAATTCAGCCATCAACTCTGGCAATATTGACCTGATTGTCGCGCCTGAAGAAATTGGCGTTGAACTGCAAAACCTCATTAAATTCCCCAAAAGAAAACCTTCTGAAGTCGAAAGCACCATTCCCCGCGAAGTTTACAATGCTGTGTTGCGCCGCCTAAAACGCGCTTACAAGGTTGACTTTACGCTCTACAAAGAAACCACCATAGTGCGTCGTATTGAGCGACGTATGATTGTTTTAAAAATTACTAAGGTTGAAGACTACCTTTCTTACTTAGGGCAAAACGAAGCAGAAATCACTTTCTTGTTTAACGATATGCTAATTGGCGTCACTTCGTTTTTTAGAGATGCCAAAGCCTTTGAAGCCTTACATAGCGAGTTAAAGCAATACTTAGAACACAAAGATTCTAAAACGGTGCGCGTATGGGTTGCTGGTTGCTCAACGGGTGAAGAAGCCTATACGATTGCCATGATTATTCATGAAATCTTAGGCACTAAGGTTGAAGAATATAAAGTTCAAATTTTTGCCTCCGACATCGACAAGCGCGCCATAGAGTTTGCGCGCTTAGGGCGTTACAGCGAAAGTGCTTTGCAAGACTTACCTAAGACCTTTAAGCAAAAATATTTCACCATTTCACAAGAACAATATGAAATTATTAAGCCGGTAAAAGCCAATGTTATTTTCTCTGAGCATGACTTAATCAGTTCACCGCCATTTTTGCGCCTAGACTTGATCTCTTGTCGCAATGTCATGATTTACTTCAATCTTGAATTACAACGCCAAATTTTACCCATTTTTCATTATGCGCTTAACCCAAGTGGGCTGCTGTTTTTAGGGCAGTCAGAGTCCATTGGCGTATTTCAAGAGCAATTTAGAGCCCTATCTAAAAGCGCCAAAATTTACGCAGCTGCTTTTACGGGTAAAAAGATTCCACCAGACCGCAACCTTAGCTCTCGCACCATCGAAGACTATATTGAGGTGGTCAAAAAAATCCCGACTAAGCCAGAGTTGAGCAAACACAATACCCGCTTAACAGAATTGATTACCGAGCGTTTGAACAGCATTTTTATCAACAATGCGGTTTTGGTGAATGAGAGCGCTGAAATTGTGTTTAGCCAAGGTATCAACCCCTTACTGGTGCGACCTGAAGGCGTACCCACCAATAATATTTTTAAAAATCTACACCCTTCTTTAAGTGTGGACTTGCGTGCTGCTCTGCATCAACTGCAAAACGGCCAAGCGTTAGTCAGCACCAGTTTTCAAAAAGTTAAACTGCACAATGAAAATGTTTGGGCAAAATTAATATTAACCGAAATCTCTCACCAAGCGGGCATTGGCAAACTCACTTTAATTTATTGCCAAGTTGAACGCGAGTTGGATATGCCTTTGATTATGAGTGACAACTCTGAAGTTAATAGTGTTTTAGCACAAGAGCAAGAACGCCAACTCATGAAAACCAAAGAACAGTTACAAACGGTGATTGAAGAGCTCGAAACCTCAAACGAAGAAATGCAGTCTATGAACGAGGAGTTGCAAAGCTCTAACGAAGAATTGCAAAGCTCCAATGAAGAACTCGAAACCACCAACGAAGAACTGCAATCCACCAACGAAGAACTGCAAACGGCTTATGCAGAATTGCGACTCGCCTATGAAGACAAAGAAGCGCAGCAAAAAGAACTTTCTAAATTGCAAGAAGAACTCGAATTAGCCAACCAACTGCTAGAAGAAGCCGAGCAGCTGGGTAAAACCGGTTCTTGGCGCTGGGACTTAAAAGAACACAGCTTAACCTGGTCTCAAGGGAGCTATCGTCTGTTTGGCGTATCTGATGAGCGCTTTACCCCGTCTTATGAGGCATTTATTGGCTTAGTCTATCCGGAAGATCGCCAAGCCTTAGAAAACCATTTGTCATTGTTGTTGACCAACCAAACGCACAATAGCTTTAAGTTTAGAGCTTACGACGCCAATAAACAGATTATGTGGGTTGCACTAGAGGCCTTGGTTTCGTTCAGCCATCTCAAACAAGCTGAAACGGTGATCGGTACCTTTAAAAACATTACCCAAAAAATACAAACGCAAAATGAGCTGGACGCAAAAACCATTAAAATTGAATATTTAATGCAACACAGTTTAAACGGCATTTATATTTTTGATTTCAATACCACTCAAAATGTATATGTCAACAACAACTACACCAAAATTACCGGCTACACCATGGAACAGTTGAACAACCTGACGGATGAAGCCTTTTTAGCACTCTTTCACCCAGACGACTTAGACGCCGTGTTAGAACATATGAACCAAGTTAAAAACGGGCGTTTAGGGGAAGCCTTTGCGCTCAAATATCGTTTTAAACATCGTTTAACTCAGGAATATGTCACGCTTTATTCCAATGACACCGTCTTTGAAACCAATCCAATCACTCATCAACCCAACAGTATGCTGGGGACTTTTTTTGAAGTGGAAGAATGAGCGGTAGTATGAGCATCCCCGATTCGAAAGACCTGTCAGCTCACGATTTAGCGGCTTTAATCACCCAAGAAGTCGCGGGATGCGATTTATCGGCTGAAACACGCCTAGCACTGGAAACACTCACTCAGATATTAAAGGATTCAGCTGCTTGCAACACATCGTTAGATGAAAGCAATAGCCCCCAAAAAACAACACAACTCCCCGATAACGCAAAATTTTATTTTGATCTATTTGAAAAATCGCCTATCGGATTATGCCTGCTCGATAAACATCTCAAGGTCATCCTTGCAAATCCTGAGGCACGGCAATTAACCAGTTGCGACTTCACCCCCAATTCACTCACTAAGAGCAACCGTTCATTCACCAGTTGTATTGTGAAAGGTGTGAAATCTTTTTTAGGGTGGATTCATGCTTCTAATCGACACATTCCATTAGAAATTACCCTATTCCACCCTAAAAATACCGGCGAAGTTCAATTACTTAACGCTCCGCTTGAAATACACCAACAAAAATATTTCCTAATCAGCCTGGTTTCTATTCACAAACAAAAGCGCATCTCTGAATCTGCCAAACTCTACCAGCTGGCATTTGATAAAACCCATGAAGGCATCTTGATTACCGATGGCGAGCGTAAAATTATTGATGTGAATCCTGCTTTTACGGAAATGACAGGTTACAGTCGACATGAAGCTTTAGGTAAAAAACCAAACTTTTTAAAATCTGGAAAACACACCCCCGATTTTTATGAAGAAATGAACGACATCCTAGAAGATAAAGGCGTTTGGCAAGGCATTATTTATAACAAAAACAAAGATGGCCGAATAATCCCTGAAGAACTTAAAATTACCGCCATTTTTACTTCGCCAGAAGAGGAAGGCCCACCTAAACCGGATTACTTTTTAGCCATTTATGAAAATGCAGAAGATCGCTTAAAAGCAACCCAAAAATTATCTGAGCTGGCAGAAACCGATAGCTTGACCAAACTGGCAAATCGTGCCGGATTTAATCGATACCTGAAAGGTGCGTTTGATGAAGCACAACGCAATGGTGAAGAACTCAGTTTGCTCATGATTGACTTAGATAAGTTTAAAAGTCTTAATGACAATTATGGTCATCATTATGGTGACGAAATGCTCAAAGCATTTGCCAAACGCATTACCAATCAACTCAAAAGCAGCGATTATATTGCCCGCTTGGGGGGCGATGAATTTATGGTTATTATCAACAATGAAATGACCACCAATAGCTTAGAACACTTGGCTCAAAAACTCATTTTAAAACTCTCTGAACCCTATCAGTTACTAGACATTAGTTATAGTGTTACCGTCAGTATCGGTATTGCCCGCTACCCTGATGATGCCATTCAACTCGACAAGCTTTTAACCACCGCGGATGCGGCGATGTATCAAGCCAAACAAGCCGGCAGAAACCAGTTTAAATTTTATGATGCGCTAGAGTATGAAACCCATAGCCAACAAGAAAAAACACTCACCGAGTTGGCCAGAGCAATTGATACGCAACAATTTGAATTATATTATCAACCACAACACGATATGCGAACGGGACAATTGACCGGATTTGAATCTTTGGTGCGCTGGTCAACCGATGAAGGCATTGTAATGCCCGGTGCGTTTATACCTTTAATTGAAAATACGCCACTGATCGTGACCTTAGGAAACCAATTACTCTCACAAGTTTTTCACCATATCGTAATGTGGCAAACTAAAGGCATCCATTGGCCAATTTCCATCAACTTTTGCAGCTATCAACTCCAATCCACCCAGGCGATGCATCACTTAGCCCGTTTGACAGAAATTTACCCCACCGTGCCTGCACAATTGCATATCGAAATGACCGAAACCTCTCTTTTTGAAAGAGATTCTGTGATTGAACAGCATATTCAACAGCTGCAAGCCTTAGGGTTCAAATTGGTTTTAGATGACTTTGGAACGGGCTTTGCCTCTATCTATAGCCTTAAGAAATTTAAGTTTGAAACCATCAAAATTGATAAGTCGTTTGTAGACAGTATTGAAGAAAATGACGCTGAAGGTTTGTTATTGCTGGATGGTATTATTGATTTAATTCAAGCCTTAAAAATCAACATTGTTTGTGAAGGTGTTGAAACGCTGCAACAAGTGAACTACCTCACTGACAAAGACTGCCCCATTGCACAAGGTTTTTATTACAGCCAAGCCATTCATAAAAGTGAAGTTGTTAAATACTGCAAACCTTTCCTAAAGGATTAGATTCGCTCAAAGAGATGGGGCTTGTTCTCGCTTAAACAGTCCAAATCTCACTTGCGAAGTGGTTTTTTCTCGATGACACACCCAACCTTCTGGCAATTTTGGCCAATCTAAGGCTTTTTCTTGCTCTAAATATAACCAGGCGTGGTTATTTTTAAGCCAGTTTTGGGCAAAAATTAGGTCAATTGCAGGTTGCATTAAGTCTTGATGGAATGGTGGGTCTAGAAAAATAATGTCAAATGCGGTGGCAGGCTGTGCGTTTAACCAAGTTAAACTGTTGGTTTGCACAATTTGGGCTTTGTCGGTTTTTAAGGTGTGTAGATTTTGTTTGAGTTGTTGCGCATTGGCAGCATCGAGTTCTAAAAAAAACACCTGATCAGCACCACGAGATAAGGCTTCAAAGCCTAAAGCACCCGAACCAGCAAATGCGTCCAAGCAAGTTGCACGGGGCACTTCGTATTGCAACCAGTTAAAGACGGTTTCTTTAACCCTATCAGAGGTGGGCCGCAAACCTTCGGCTTGTCGCACCGGAAGTTTACGACCTCTAAACTCGCCCCCAATAATACGCACTTGCCCTAAGGGCGTTGGCGCATGGGATGCGGATTTGGGGGGCTTAGTGGAACGATGTGATCGCGCCATTAAAACCTCAAATTAAGCAGCCACTTTGATATTTTGGAATACGCCCTGATAAATCAACGCATCCACATTAACAACGATGACCATGGAAGCTCCAACACTGGCAATGCCGTGCAGGTAGGTGTCATCAATCATTTCGCCATTGTTAAAGGCAGGTGCATTTTGTAAATCACCCAGATTAATCGATTCAACATCGCTAACGCCATCAACGACCAAACCAACCATCTTTTCTTTGTGACTGTCGTTTTTATCGACAATACGCGTAATAATCACCACGGTGCTGTCGTCATAGGTGGGTTCACCAATTTTAAAGCGTTGGCGTAAATCAACCACCGGTACAACCGCACCACGAATATTGATGACCCCTTTTACATAGTCAGGCACTCCTGGAAGCTTGGTGGTTGGCTCCCATCCGCGGATTTCTTGCACGCGTAAAATATCCATGCCGTAGGTTTCTGCACCCAGTAAAAAAGTTAAACATTGTTCATCATGATGAGCGCCTGTTTGGGCTAACTCTCCGTTTTCACTCATATCGGCCATGTATGACCTCCCCTGTTCGATTGAGACACCTTGCGTTTTTCACGCATTTCACCGTAAGACTTTACCACAAAATAGGGTTATTTTTACGAATAAGCAACAGTTTTCACCCTGACCTGAAAAATTCACATTAAAAACCATAATATTCGTGCCAAATTAGTGTTAAATATACTTATCTGTTAATCATTACTGAAGGAGAAAAATCATGGAACGATTACAAGAAACTGGCACAATGATGGGCCGCTTAATGAAAGACATGCCTGCACAATTAAAAAGTTTTGGCGCGTTTGTAAAAGGGGCTGAAGCCGCAGGCGCTTTGGACGAAAAAACCAAACATTTAATGTTATTGTCTTTGGGCGTAGCCTTTCAATGTTCTTGGTGTATTGCAGTGCATACTAAAGGCTGCGTGGACGCGGGCTCAACCAAAGAAGAGATTTTAGAAGCCGCTATGATGGCAGTTGTCATGGGTGGCGGACCTAAATTGATGTACATTGAAGTGGTTTACGAAGAACTCGATAAATACTTCAAATAAGTCATTTCACATTTCAAGTTTGCGCGAAACAACGCAGTTTCGCGATGGGTATATTGGCTTTTAATTTAAAGGTTGCTATGCCCTTTTTTATATTCAAGCTACAATAAGGGTATGAAACTTTTCCCCTCTAAAGCTTGGATATTTTACATCCTAACGGCTCTGGCCTTTATGGCAATGCCCGTTGTCTTTTTTTATATGAACAGCGCACAACTTTACGGGCTTTCCGTGGATAGAATTGCGCCCGACTTTATCCTAAAAGACACCCAAGGCAATCCCCATACCCTTTCACAACATCGAGGGCGATTTGTGTATTTGTATTTTGGGTATCTTAATTGTAACGAAGTTTGCCATAACCAAGTGGGCGTGATGTTTAATCTGCATCATCAATCACATATGGACAATGTTGATTTTATTTTTATCACGATGGACCCAAAACGCGATAGTAATAAAATGCTCAATCAATATTTCAATCAATTTGGTGATAATTTTTATGCACTCACCGCCGAAAGCATGGCGCAAATCCAAGTGATTGCTAATCAATATCAAGCGTATTTTTTTGCGGAAGGCAAAGCCGACCCCAAAAAGGACTACGAAATCAGTCATCCGGGCAATATTTTCTTAATTGACCCCGATGGACGCCTCAAAGTGATTTATCCAAATCAGTTTTTAAGGTACGATAATATGCTCACAGACTTAAAATTTTTAAACCAATCTTTCAATCCTCAACTGAACTCTAGGAGCCAACCATGAGTCAAACCAATGCGACTTTATTAGACGCCGATAAAAAGGTGCTGTATATCCTACTGGCACACATTCCTTTTGTAGCTTTTTTAGCCCCCATGGGCTATGACACCTACGGGTTTGCCATGGGCGCAACAGCCGTTATAACGCTCATCGCCTTAGCGGGATTTTTTACTTTAAAAGGCACTCGTAGCTTCGGGATTTTATCCGGCGTTTTATTTATGCTTTTCTCTGCTACGCTGATTCAAACTCAGTTGGGGCGCATTGAAATGCACTTCCACATCTTTGTGGCCTTAGCATTCTTATTGATTTATAAAGATTGGTTAGTCGTGGTCGTTGCGGCGGCAGTGGGCGCAGTGCATCACGTGGTGTTAACGTTTATCCAGCTTAATGGATTAGAAATTGGCGGCATGCCGATTATGCTTTTTAACTATGGCTGCGATTGGGGTATTACTTTCCTTCACGCTTTATTTGTGGTGATTGAATCAGCTGTTTTGATTTACTACGCCATTATGATGAAAAAAGAACAAAATGCGTCAGAAGCCATTATGTCTGCGGTTAATTTGGTTTCTGCAGAATCACAATTTGGCACGCGTATTACAGAACAAACTGACCATCCTTCGGTAATCGCTTTAAATGCGTTATTGAATTCAATCGATAATGCCATTAAACAAATCAACACTGTTATGTCTGCCATTTCAAAAGGTCAATTTGAAAAACGCGTCACCGATAACTTCCAAGGCGACTTGGGTAAATTGAAAATTGCGGTTAATAATTCAGCCGACAGCGTCACCAAAACCATGTCCAGCTTAGAAGTGGTGATGGGGGGTTTAAGCAAAGGCGACTTTTCAGTGCGCATGAGCAACGATATTCAAGGCGAAGTGAAACAAAAAGTAGACGCTGCTATGCAACAAACGGGTGCATTCATTGCGGATGTTTCTAAAGTGATGGCGGCCTTATCGCAAGCTAACTTTAATGAGCGCGTGCATGCAGAAGCCAACGGTCAATTGGCAACCCTTAAAAAAGACATCAACAATGCCCTTGCCAATACGCAAACAGGGTTCGATGACATCAATGCGGCCTCTGCTCGCTTAGCCGCGGGGAAACTTAGCCAACCGATTACCAACACTTATCAAGGCGAGTTGAACACCATTAAAATCGGTATCAACACGGCATTCAGCAATCTCAGTAACTTAATTAACGAAGTGTCTGACATTAGCCACAATATTGTGAACGCCAGTGAAGGCATTTCTCATGACAGCCATGAATTGTCGAGCAGCTTGGCACATCAAGCACAACAATTGCAAGGCACCTCAAGCGCCATGGAAACCATGACGCATGACATTAAACAGTCTGTTGAAAGTGCCACCAAAGCGAACCAACTGTCTGACCGCGCCAAACATCAAGCGCAAGATGGCGCAAAAGTGATGGACGATACCATCCAGTCTATGCGTAGCATCCAAAACTCCAGTCAAAAAATTGCTGAGATTGTTGGTTTAATTGACAGCATTGCATTCCAAACCAACTTATTGGCATTGAACGCAGCGGTAGAAGCCGCCAGAGCCGGTGAACAGGGTCGTGGATTTGCGGTGGTTGCTGGTGAAGTGAGAAGTTTGGCACAAAAATCTGCCGATGCGGCCAAAGAGATTCGTTTATTAATTGAAACCACGGTCAATGCGATAGGTACGGGAACTCAGTTGGTCGAAAAATCAGGCAGCGCATTGAACGATATCAATGCGGGCATTAACAATGTCAGCAGCCTGATTTCTGAAATTGCCAATATGAGTTTGACCCAAGCGCGTGATATTGACAATATCAACCAACAAATCAGCAAAATGGATCAATCAACGCAAAACAATGCCGGCATTTCAGAACAAGCCTCTGGTTCAGCCGAACGTATGCTCGCCCAGATTAACCAGCTTGCACAAAGCTTAAGCAACTTTGAAACTCAAGGCGGTAGCAATCGTCGCATGAGCTCACCCAAGTTAGCCTTAGGTCACAAAAAGTAATTTCAGTTTTTCAGTTGACTGAACTCAAAACAAAGCCCGCAATTGCGGGCTTTATTTTTGGATTTTTTAAGCCAAAAACAACCAGGCCTGGTTGTTTTTAGCGTTTATAAACGCTGTAAAACGCTTTATTTAGGGGTTGGGTTACCAACCATTACCCTAAGCATTTGCTGATCCTCTAATAGTTTTTGCCATGCCGTCAAGACCTGTGCTTTGGTTAGCGCCGCCATTTGTTTAGGGAAGTCTTCTAAATAGTCTAATGGCAGATTGTAAAAACCAATCATCGATAAATAACCAATCAACTTTCCATTACTGTCCACACGCAAGGGGAAGCCACCGATTAAGTTATCTTTAATGGCTTGCAAATGACTTTCATCAAAGTCTTTTAAAAAGCCTTTTAGCGTTTCTTTAACCACCGCATCCGCTTCATAAGCACTGGCATTTTTGGTAGATAAACCAATCAAAAAAGGCCCTGCCACTTTCATTGGCGCTAGATAGCTGTAAACGCTGTAAACCAAGCCCCTTTTCTCACGGACATTTTCCATCAACAACGAACCAAAGCCACTGCCGCCCAACAGATGATTGCCTAAAAACAAGGCATAATAATCAGGATTGCCACGCTCAACACCGAGATGCGATAACGAATAATAGGTTTGACTAGAATCAAACTTGATATTGATATCCATCGCTTTAAACGAACTTGGTTTAGGCAAAGGCGCTGGTTTTTCGCCCGCTTTGAGTCCTTTTGATAAACTTTCGGCAATGTCTTTGGCTTGTTGTGGCGTGACATTTCCCACCATTGCAATCACGGTATTTTTAGCCACAAAATAGCGCTGATAAAACGCCTGTAAATCCTGTGTCGTTATCGGCGCAATGGTTTCTAAAGTGCCTTCCGTTGGGTGCGCATAAGGATGGTTGCCGTAGAGATTTTCCATCATGGCCTCAGACGCTATGGTCTGCGGTTTGGTGGTTTTTTGTTTAAGCGCTTGCGTGAGGCGACTTTTTTCGCGCGTTAAAATCTCTTCACTAAACACCGGCTGATGTAACACTTCCTGAAACATCGCTAAGGCAGGCTGCATAATGCTTGGACGCGTGAGAGTTTTGAGCGAGAGTTGTGCCATATCACGATTTGCCGAGCCGCCAATCTGTGCCCCCAAATCATTAAATGCCGCGGATATTTCATCTTCGGTGTGCTTAGTGGTGGCGGTTCCTAGCAAACCCATGGTCATATTGGCCAAGCCAAATTGAGCGCCATCTCGCGCTGAACCTGCGTCAAACGACACTTGAATATCGAGCATAGGTAATTCTGGCGAAGCCACAAACATAACTTTCGCCCCATTTGAGGTCTGCCAACTTTGAATATTGACATCCGCCCAAACTGACACACTGAGCGCCATCAATCCAACGCCCAAGACAGACTGTTTAACAATCGCTGAAAATAATATTTTAAAAGAATTCATCAGTGTACGCTCCCACCCATGGTAATTTGATTGGCGCCGGCTTTGGCTTCTTGACCATTTGGCAATAACTCTCCTACGGTCACCACATCGGGCGAGAAATATTTTTTAGCAACGGCTTGCACCTGTGTAGGCGTAACTTTGCGTAAATTCTCAATCCAATGTTCAAAGGTATCTGCGGGCAACCCTTTTGTCACCAAAGATCCTAGCACCATGGCTTGCGACTCGAGCGAGTCTTGATGAAACACATATTGAGCTTCTGACTGCGCTAATACCCTTTCTAACTCGGAGGCACTAATGGGTTCATCTTGCAGCTTTTGAATGGCTTGCCAAATGGAGGCCTCTAAATCCTTTAAGGTGTGGCCAGTGGCCGGTGAACCATTAAATAAAAACAACGTGCTTAAACGACTGGTTTCATCATATCCTGCACCCACACTGGTAGCGACTTGCGAACCACGAATCAACTGAGTTAAGCGCGCGCTGTCATCGCCGTCCAAAACACTCGATAATACTGACAAGGCATAGACTTCTTCAGGTTGCTCTGCCGTGAGCAGAGACGGTACATGAAACCCCATAATCATACTGGGCTCTTTGGTAGCGCCTTTAATCGTAATGCGGCGCTCGCCGACCTGGGGAATTTCAATTTGTGGCTTGGGGGGTTGAATGGTTTCAGGTTTAAGCGGCCCATAATATTTTTGAGCCAGTGCCAAAACTTGTTTAGGCTCAACATCGCCAACCACCACTAAGATGGCATTGTTTGGCGCATACCATTTTTGATACCA
This sequence comes from Thiosulfativibrio zosterae, assembly GCF_011398155.1. Classification (NCBI taxonomy): domain Bacteria; kingdom Pseudomonadati; phylum Pseudomonadota; class Gammaproteobacteria; order Thiotrichales; family Piscirickettsiaceae; genus Thiosulfativibrio; species Thiosulfativibrio zosterae. The sequence goes on along the minus strand of NZ_AP021888.1, from coordinate 340,256 downwards.
ATCACGCACATCTTGTGGTTGATAATGCTGAATATCGGTCATCCAACCCACGGTTGGCGAATGCTGCGGACTGTTGACAAACGCGGCTGCCATAAATTGTTCATACAAAATAGATCCAGGTTTATCGTCGGTGCGCCAGCGGCGTTCTTCAGCGACCACATCGCGCTCTTTGAAAAACTCATCGTCTTTGACAATCATATTGCGCATACGATCGGCTTCCAATGCCATGACCGCTTCTAAATGTTGTTTGCCTATAATTTGATAATAAGCGGTCACATCTGACGAGGTAAAGGCATTTTGCTCGCCGCCCATTTGAGAAACGCGTTTGGAAAACTCGCCTGTTTTAAGGGTAGTGGTGTCTTTGAACATCATGTGTTCTAGCATATGTGAAATTCCCGTTAAGCCACCTGGTTCGTAATTTGAACCCACTCGATACCACACCTGATGCGCCACAACCGGCGCACGATGATTTTCGAGCACGACGATCTGCATTCCATTTTCAAGTTGATATTCTGCAACCTTGGCCTGAGCCGGCAACCATAAACACCAACTGATGATAATTACACCCAGCTTATGCATCATTAGGACTCCCTTATACGACAATTGATTGATTTTGTTTTATAATAACTGATTACATAAATCCATAGCATTTTCAAGTATGAACGAAAACTTGAAACTCTGAGTACTGCATTACCCAAACCACAAGGTCTACGAATGTTTAACCTGTTTCGTCGTAATAAAAAAACACCCAATACCCCAGAAGCTTCTGAAAAATCAGAAGAACTTTTGCCCGCAGAAGCGATGGCTGAAGTCATTGAAACACCTCAAGCCCCCGAGCCAGCGCCCCAAGTCGCAGCTGCGGCAGACCCAACACCCGCAACACCAGAAGTGCCCCAAAAAGTCACTAGCGAACCAGAACCGGTCAAAATAAGCCTGTTTACGCGTTTAAAAAATAGCCTTTGGAAAACCCGCCAAGGGTTTACTGAAAGCATTTCGGCATTGCTGTTAGGGCGCAAAGAGATTGATCGTGATTTTTTAGACGAATTAGAAATGATTTTGCTCACCGCCGATGTTGGCTTAGATGCGACAGATAAAATCATTGGCAACCTAACCCAACAGCTTTCTCGTAAAGAACTCAAAGACCCAGAAGCCCTGATTCACTCACTCAAAAATCAACTTAAACAATTGTTAGAGCCTGTGCAATCGCCGTTAAAAATTGAGCCACCGACTGATGGGCCATTTGTGATTCTCATGGTTGGTGTTAATGGCGTGGGCAAAACCACCACCATTGGCAAGCTGGCCAAAAAGTTTCAAAACGAAGGCAAGTCGGTCATGCTGGCGGCGGGAGATACCTTTCGTGCCGCTGCCGTTGAACAGCTTCAAACTTGGGGCGAACGCAATAAAGTACCCGTGATTGCTCAAAAAACAGGGGCAGATTCTGCCGCAGTTATTTTTGATGCCATACAGTCCGCCAAAGCTAAGAAAATTGATGTGCTGATTGCAGATACCGCAGGACGCTTGCATACCCAAAGTAATTTAATGGAAGAGTTACGCAAGGTAAAACGCGTGATTCAAAAAGTTGACGCCAGCGCACCGCATGAAGTGATGTTGGTGTTGGATGCTGGCACGGGACAAAACGCCATCAATCAAGCTAAACAATTCCACGAAGCCATGCACCTAACCGGACTTACCTTGACCAAACTTGATGGAACTGCAAAAGGTGGTGTCATTTTTGCTTTAGCTCAACAGTTGGGCATTCCTGTTAGGTTTATTGGGGTGGGAGAAGCGATTGATGACCTCAGACCTTTTAATGCCAACGATTTTGCCGAAGCTTTGTTTGATCAATCTGCATAAACCCGAGATGTTATGAAACTGCCAGAAACTCAAAACGCCAATCATCAATATGCCTTTAAAAAAGGCTATCGTTTAGCCCAAGAAGGTAAATCACTGAGCGCGATGCCCAGTGCTATTCGATATGACAGTGAAATGCGCGAGTATTTTCAACAAGGTTGGAATCAGTTTCAAGAAGACATTGCTTTGGCAGAAGAAGAACAAGAATCTCCATGGCGCCGCAGAGCGGCTTGGTATTTAATGATGATTTTGGCAGGCATTGGCACAGCCAGTTTAATGATTGATGAAATCGAACAAGCCAAGCAAGCCAAACAACCTGATACTTTGCAAGTGACCAAAACTGAGATGGCCACGCCTGAGATTTCCGCACCCAAAAGGTCTATAAATGAAGCCACTGCAACAACAGAATCGACAAATCCTGCTTTGCAAACAAATGCTCAAGACTTGGCAACCACTGAGCTTTCTCTGCTAAACGACAACGCTCGCCAAGATTTGATTCTTAACAAAGCCGAGCAAAAACAAGCGGCAGAACCCAAACCTCTTGAGGAGGTTTTGGTTCAATCTAATATACATTTGCGTGTGGCTCAGCTGACATCCAACATTAAAGACAAAAAAGCCATCGATAACTTTAACGATGAAATCATCCCCAAAAGTGTTCGTAAACTCTATTACTTTACGCAAATAGAGGGTGCCAAAGGTGAAACAATTTATCACCGTTGGCGCTATCAAAATCAAATTATGGCAACGATTCCACTGACTATAAAAGCCGATGTGTATAGAACCTGGTCAAGCAAACGCATGAGCAGTGCTTGGCAGGGAGAATGGACTTTAGAAGTTTTAAATGCGCAACAGCAACCCATTCATAGACAAACTTTTAGGTATGTTCAATGATTCAAAAGGTTAGACTGGCTGCCATTTTAGTGGCTGCAGTTTTATTAAGTAACTGTAGCATTAATAATAGCAGAACCATTTATCAGCCAGATTATGGGCGCAACACGGGTGAAATTTCTGCCAAAAACCCGCCGCCTAGCACCCATAACAATATTTGTAAAATTTACCAATATGACCGCCAGTGGTTAACCGCGGCAAAAGCTTCGGAAAAGAAATGGGGCACACCCGACTATGTCTTAATGGCTATCGTGCACCAAGAATCCAAATTTGTGAAACATGCCCGCCCAAGTTATCGCGGTGCCGATTCATCAACAGCTTATGGTTACGCTCAGGCGCAAGAACTGACTTGGAAAGAATATCAAGAAGCCACCAATAATCCTCGTGCAAAGCGCACCAGCATTAAAGACAGCTTAGATTTTATTGGATGGTATAACCAAAATACCAATCAACGTAATAAAGTCCCAAAAACAGACACCAGAAACTTATATCTCGCCTACCATGAAGGTAATGGTGGATTTGAACGCAAAACCTATCAAAAGAAGCCTTGGCTGTTAAAAGTTGCTAAAAAAGTGACCCAACTCGCTAACGACTATAAATCTCAAGCCAAAAGCTGTCGACGCTAAACTGCCTTTTTAAAGCTGAAAAAGCCCAAAAACAAAGCAAATTTAACCAGGCCTGGTCATTTTTGATGATTTTTAGCCATAAATAAGGCCCTTAACGGGCCTTCTTAATGTCTTGATAGAAATTTACAGATCAGGGTTTGTAACGTTCAAACACAACAGAAGCGTTTGTTCCACCAAATCCAAAACTATTACTCATGATACGGTTTAAACCTGCGTTCTCGATGAGTTGCGTAACAATTGGCATACCTTCACACAAGGGATCAAGGTTATCAATATTGATTGATGGCGCAATGAAATCGTTTTCTAACATACAAAGACTGTAGATAAACTCATGAACACCTGCGGCACCCAAAGAGTGACCTGACATGGATTTCGTAGAGCTAATTTTGGGGATTTTATCTCCAAACACTTCACGGATGGCTGCGGCTTCTTTGGTATCACCTACAGGCGTAGACGTACCGTGTGGATTAATGTAGTCGACTTCACCTTTGACAGTGCTTAGTGCCATTTGCATACAACGCACCGCACCTTCACCAGAGGGTGCAACCATATCATAGCCGTCAGAGTTAGCACCGTAACCGGTGATTTCAGCGTAAATCTTTGCGCCACGCGCTAATGCATGCTCAAGCTCTTCAACCACCACCATACCGCCACCACCAGCGATAACAAACCCATCACGGTCAGCATCATAGGCTCTAGAAGCTTTTTCAGGAGTGTCATTGTATTTAGTGGATAAAGCACCCATTGCGTCAAATAATACAGACATTGTCCAATGTAGTTCTTCACCACCACCTGCAAAAACCACATCTTGTTTACCCAGTTGGATTTGCTCTACTGCAGTACCAATACAATGTGCCGAAGTTGAACAGGCTGAGCTGATGGAATAGTTAATACCTTTAATCTTAAAAGGGGTAGCTAAACAAGCAGAAACGGTTGAACCCATGGTGCGAGTCACCATGTAAGGCCCAACACGCTTAACACCCTTTTCTTTGGCAATATCAACGGCTGAAGTTGAGTTAGAGTTTGAACCACCGCCTGAACCTGCAATCAAACCTGTTCTTGGGTTAGAAACCTGATCTTCAGTTAAACCAGAATCTGCAACCGCTTGTTGCATCGCAATATAACTATAAGCTGCGGCATCGCCCATAAAACGCAATTGTTTGCGGTCTATCAGTTCTGCAAAATCTAAATTTTTAACGGCACCGTGTACCTGTGAACGCAATCCGTTTTCAGCATATTCAGGTGCAAATACAATACCTGATTTACCCTGACGCAGTGAATCTGTCACTTCTTGTTTATTGTTGCCGATACTTGAAACAATACCCACACCGGTAATAACGACTCTTTTCATAATTAAAAGCTATCCGTATTAGTAAATAAACCAACCTTTAAATCGGTTGCACTGTAAATTTCACGACCATCAACAAACATCTTCGCATCACCTAAACCCATGTAAAGTTTGCGCTTGATGACACGCTTCATATCAATGACATATTCAACTTTCTTAGCCGTAGGTAACACTTGACCATAAAACTTAACTTCACCGCAGCCCAAGGCACGTCCACGACCTGGACCACCCGTCCAGCCTAAGAAGAAACCAATCAGTTGCCACATAGCGTCAACGCCTAAACATCCTGGCATCACGGGATCTTCATTAAAATGACATTCAAAGAACCATAAATCCGGGGTTATATCAAATTCCGCTCGAATTTGGCCTTTACCATATTCGCCGCCTTCTTCAGAAATGTGGGTAATACGATCCATCATGAGCATTGGCGGTAAAGGTAGCTGGGCATTACCTGGGCCAAAAAGTTCTCCACGACCACTCGATAATAGCTCTTCTTTGGTATAACTAGATTGTTGTTCCATTATGATTCCATATAAAAAATAACATTTTGAATTATAGCATCCCTAAATTAAAGTTGGTACTTGAGTCTGGTCTTTTCGAACGCTTATAAAAAAATTAAATAAAAAAAAACCCGCATGAGCGGGTTCTTAAAATATGGTGCCGAAAGAGGGACTCGAACCCCCAACCTACTGATTACAAATCAGTTGCACTACCAGTTGTGCTATTTCGGCGAATTGGTGCGTATTATAGAGTGAATTTTTTTATAGTCAAACTTTTTTTTAAACTTTATTAATTATTTCTGACATCCCAATTAAGGTTAAGTCTTCTATGTAATTAAAGGGCTTATCCAATAGCGGTGCAAGCGTTAAAAAGTCCCCACCAGTACCTACACACTCAAAAAGTCGACCGGTTTCAGCTTCTAGATCCGCTAACAAATTGTTGATATAAGCACTGGTCATATACAAGCAACCACCGTGTATTGCAGCAGCCGTGCTATTTCCTAATAAGCCTTCATTCGAATCATTAACACCCAAAAGCGTCATAGAAAGATTTTCGCCACCCGCGGCTAAACTTTCATGTTGTAACCTTAGGCCCGGTGTTATTAATCCACCTAAATGTTTTTTATCAATCACAACATCGATGGTAAGAGCAGTCCCTGCATCAACAATAAATGTGGGCATAGTACTCGATGCACAGGCACCCAAAATAGCCAACCAACGATCAACACCCAATTTTTTGAAATCTTGGTAACCATTTAACACACCACAACACTCTGGCTGAGTGGTAATCATATGCGGAAAAATTTCAAATTCGGACTTTACTTTGCTGTTTAACAAAAATTCAATTCTTGAATGCCCTACCGAAGAAATAAACACCCGAGTAAACTTATGACCCTGCAAAGAAAATAGCTCGGTCAAAGACTCTTCTTCAAGCCATTCAATCGGGAATGATCCTAAATATTCATAGGATTTCTTAGACAAGATACTCGCCTTTACACGGGTATTGCCTAACTCAATTAATAAAGACATATAAACTCTCTAAGTTGGACGAATCGATGTTCGACCACTGTTAAATATCTGCTGTGCGCCGTTGATTAAAACGATTGGAAAACCATCAGGGTTCAAGCCTAAATATTCTCCCGGCCACTGGGAATCGCAATCATACACAATAACGCTTTGTCCGATTGAAAAATAATCAAATGTTGGCAGCTCTAACAGTTTTAATCGGTATTCATCAAGCGTTATACTCGGCAATAAGGACAATTTTGCAACTAATGCATCTAACAAATTATCCTTGGATTCCACATCTAGATATGAAGCTGAATAACTGCTATCTGAAGAACTTTCGGGTTGCGATAAATTTATACCAATGCCTATATTTAAGAAATACTGTTTGTTTAGAGATTTCACTAATTCGATCAAACAACCTGATATCTTTCCCTTCTCATCATAAATATCATTTGGCCATTTTACAAAAAGTTGTTGATTGGTAAAAGACAAGAAAACTTCCCTGATTAAACAGGCTGTCACAACGCTAATCATAGGCGTTACAAAATTTGAATCTATAGGCAAGGCTAAGGTAAATGTTAATGAGCGATGATTGGAATGCCAGTTACGACCATTTTGTCCATAACCCGCAGTTTGAGACTCAGAAGCACATAACACAGCCTCTGATGCGGCATTCAAAGACAAATAAGATTTAAGAAATAGACTGGTAGAATCAACAGACTGAAGTTTAAAGGTAATCATATGAAAAATATCTAGGCAAAAAAAAACCCGCCATCAAAGATAAGCGGGTTTTAGGAATGAAGCTTGGAGATGACCTACTCTCACATGGCACCTGCCACACTACCATCGGCGCTAAGTCGTTTCACTTCTGAGTTCGGGATGGGATCAGGTGGTTCCAACTTGCTATGGTCCCCAAGCAATAGGGTTATGTTCTTACTGAAGTGTTGTATATGATTTTATTCTTAATCAACACCCTGACTCAGTAACAACTGAATTTAGAATAAATCTCGTAAAGAGTTTAAATTTATTAGTAACAATTTCAAATGTCTAAGCATTTTCTCAAGCTCAACATGTCATCTCAAATGTTTTAATTCAACATTCAAAGTCACTTTTGAGTTGTATAGTTAAGCCTCACGGGTAATTAGTACAAGTTAGCTTCACACATTACTGCGCTTCCACACCTTGCCTATCAACGTCTTAGTCTCAAACGGCCCTTTAGAAGACTTAAAGTCTAGGGAAAACTTATCTTGAGGCAGGTTTCCCGCTTAGATGCTTTCAGCGGTTATCCTTTCCGAACGTAGCTACCGGGCAATGCCATTGGCATGACAACCCGAACACCAGCGGTTCGTCCACTCCGGTCCTCTCGTACTAGGAGCAGCCCCTCTCAATTTTCCAACGCCCACGGCAGATAGGGACCGAACTGTCTCACGACGTTCTAAACCCAGCTCGCGTACCACTTTAAATGGCGAACAGCCATACCCTTGGGACCGACTTCAGCCCCAGGATGTGATGAGCCGACATCGAGGTGCCAAACACCGCCGTCGATATGAACTCTTGGGCGGTATCAGCCTGTTATCCCCGGAGTACCTTTTATCCGTTGAGCGATGGCCCTTCCACACAGAACCACCGGATCACTAGAACCTGCTTTCGCACCTGCTCGACGTGTCAGTCTCGCAGTCAAGCACCCTTTTACTCTTGCGCTCATTGCACGATGTCCGACCGTGCTGAGGGTACCTTCGCGCTCCTCCGTTACTCTTTAGGAGGAGACCGCCCCAGTCAAACTACCCACCATACACTGTCCCTGACCAGGATTCACTGGCCTAGGTTAGAACCTCAATAATATCAGGGTGGTATTTCAAGATTGGCTCCACAAGGACTGGCGTCCCTGCTTCAAAGCCTCCCACCTATCCTACACAGATAGTATCAAAGTCCAGTGCAAAGCTGTAGTAAAGGTTCACGGGGTCTTTCCGTCTAGCCGCGGGTACGCAGCATCTTAACTGCGAGTTCAATTTCGCTGAGTCTCGGGTGGAGACAGTGTGGCCATCATTACGCCATTCGTGCAGGTCGGAACTTACCCGACAAGGAATTTCGCTACCTTAGGACCGTTATAGTTACGGCCGCCGTTTACCGGGGCTTCGATCAAGAGCTTCGCGTTAGCTAACCCCATCAATTAACCTTCCGGCACCGGGCAGGCGTCACACCCTATACGTCATCTTTCGATTTTGCAGAGTGCTGTGTTTTTAGTAAACAGTTGCAGCCACCTGGTCTCTGCAACCCCCACTAGCTTAGAGAGCAAGTCTCATCACCGGCAGGGGCACACCTTCTCCCGAAGTTACGGTGTTATTTTGCCTAGTTCCTTCACCCGAGTTCTCTCAAGCGCCTTGGAATTCTCATCCTGACCACCTGTGTTGGTTTGGGGTACGATTCTTTATTACCTGAAGCTTAGAAGCTTTTCTTGGAAGCATGGCATCAATCACTTCGTCCATACGGACTCGTCATCAGTTCTCAGCATTAAACCCCCGGATTTGCCTAAGGGTTCTGCCTACGACCTTAAACTTACAAAACCAACTGTAAGATGACCTAGCCTTCTCCGTCCCTCCATCGCAGTAATAAAAAGTGCAGGAATATTAACCTGCTTCCCATCGACTACGCTTCTCAGCCTCGTCTTAGGGGTCGACTAACCCTACGTCGATTAACGTTGCGTAGGAAACCTTGGTCTTTCGGCGAGGGTGCTTTTCACACCCTTTATCGCTACTTATGTCAGCATTCGCACTCGTGATATCTCCAGCATGCTTTCCAACACACCTTCACAGACTTACACGACGCTCCTCTACCATGCCTTACGGCATCCACAATTTCGGTACTATACTTAGCCCCGTTAAATCTTCGGCGCAGGCCGACTCGATCAGTGAGCTATTACGCTTTCTTTAAAGGGTGGCTGCTTCTAAGCCAACCTCCTGACTGTCTAAGCCTTCCCACATCCTTTCCCACTTAGTATAGTTTAGGGACCTTAATTGGTGGTCTGGGTTGTTGCCCTCTTGACTACGGACGTTAGCACCCGCAGTCTGTCTCCCATGATTGCACTTCTTGGTATTCGGAGTTTGCAATGGGCTGCTAAGCCTTGACGGCCCGCTAGACCATAACAGTGCTCTACCCCCAAGAGTGATACATGAGGCACTACCTAAATAGTTTTCGAGGAGAACCAGCTATCTCCGAGCTTGATTAGCCTTTCACTCCGATCCACAACTCATCCCCAAATTTTTCAACATTTGTGGGTTCGGTCCTCCAGTACCTGTTACGGCACCTTCAACCTGGCCATGGATAGATCGCCCGGTTTCGGGTCTACGCCATGCAACTAGTCGCCCATTTAAGACTCGGTTTCCCTACGGCTCCCCTATTCGGTTAACCTTGCTACATAACGTAAGTCGCTGACCCATTATACAAAAGGTACGCGGTCACCCAACAAGTGGGCTCCCACTGCTTGTACGTACACGGTTTCAGGTTCTATTTCACTCCCCTTCAGGGGTTCTTTTCGCCTTTCCCTCACGGTACTGGTTCACTATCGGTCGGTAGAGAGTATTTAGCCTTGGAGGGTGGTCCCCCCATCTTCGAACAGGATTTCACGTGTCCCGTCCTACTCGTATAACAGCTAATAAGGTTTCGCATACAGGACTATCACCTTGTACCGTTAGTCTTTCCAGACTATTCTGCTACCTTAATAACCGCTTTAGGGCTGGTCCCCGTTCGCTCGCCGCTACTTGGGGAATCTCGGTTGATTTCTTTTCCTCCGGGTACTTAGATGTTTCAGTTCTCCGGGTTAGCTTCCTGCAAGCAGGATATCCATTAAGGATGGGTTTTCCCATTCGGAAATCCACGGATCAAAGCTCGTTTACTAGCTCCCCGTGGCTTATCGCAAGTTACTACGTCCTTCGTCGCCTTCTACCGCCTAGGCATCCACCGTGTACGCTTAGTCACTTAACTATACAACTCAAAAATAACTTTATGCCTTTTGTTGATTGGTTACCCAATCTATAA